>NZ_JBFTND010000163.1:0-23236 GCF_056397305.1 Cupriavidus sp. 05N40 | reverse complement strand
GTCGGTGCCCGCGCGCAACGTGGCCGAACTGATCGCGCTGGCCAAGCGCGAGCCCGGCAAGCTGAGCTACGGCTCGTTCGGCAACGGCTCGTCCTCGCACCTGGCGGRCGAGCTGTTTACCCACATGGCGGGCGTGCGCATCGACCACGTGCCGTACAAGGGCAGCGCCCCGGCCATGACCGACCTGATCGGCGGGCGCCTGACCATGATGTTCGACAGCATTTCCACCGCGCTGCCCTATGTGCGCGACGGCCGCGTGCGCGCGCTCGGCGTGACCACCGCGAAACCTTCGGACCAGTTGCCGGGCGTGCCAACGCTGGCCGCCGCGGGCGTGCCCGGCTACGAGCTGACCGCCTGGTTCGGCGTGGCCGCGCCGGCCAATACGCCGCCGGCCGTGGTCGACCGCCTCAACGCCGAGATCGTGGCCGCGCTGGCGCAGCCCGAGCTGGCCGCGCGCCTCGCGGCGCAGGGCACGGTGCCGTTTCCGTCCACGCCGGCGCAGTTCGGCTCATATATGCGCAGTCAGTACCAGAAGTGGGATGGCCTGATCAAGTCGGCCGGCATCCACCTCGACCAATAAGCTTGTCCGCAGCCGGTGTCCTTCGGGCACCGGCTTCCCTTTCGTCAGCTTCATCCGCATTACATCGCCCGCATCATGTCTTCCTTCCGCCCCGAGTTCATCCACGACATCCCGAAACACTGGGCCGAGCGCTCGCCTGATTCGCCCTGCCTGTACGAGAGCGACGGGATCCTGAGCTATGGCGCGCTGTGGCAGCGCATCGCCACCGCGCGCGACTGGCTGGCCGCGCAGGGCGTGGGCCAGGGCGACCGCGTGATGGTGGTGGGCGAGAACTGCACCGAGATGGTGGTGATGCTGTTTGCCTGCAGCGCGCTGCACGCGTGGCCGATCCAGGTCAACGCGCGGCTTTCCCCGCGCGAGATCGACGGCATCCGTGACCATGCCGAGCCGCTGCTGACCTTCTTCACCAACCACGTGTCCGACGTAGCAGCCGCGCACGCCGCACGGCTCGGCGCGCAGCCCTCGGACTGCGCCGCGCTCGATCCGCGCTTCGCCGTGCTGCGCGCCGCGCGGGCGCCGCAGCGCGTGGATGCCGCACAGGCGCGCGACATCGCCACGCTGATCTACACTTCCGGCACCACCGGCGCCCCCAAGGGCGTGATGGTGCCGCATGCCGGCCTCACCATCTTCGCGCGCATCTCGGCGACCTCGCGCGACCTGGGCCCGGACGATATCGCCTATGGCGCGCTGCCGCTGTCGCACATCTTCGGCATTGCCACGGTGCTGATGGCCACGCTCTACGCCGGCGCCAGCCTGGTGATGCGCCCGCGCTTCGACGCGGCCGACGTGTTCACGGCGCTGGAGTCGCCCGGCCTCACCATGCTGCAGGGCGTGCCGACCATGTTCACGCGCATCATGGCGCTGGCGCGCGAGTCGTCGGCCAGGACCGGCAAGAACGGCGCCACCGCGTTCCCGCGCCTGCGCTACCTCTATACCGGCGGTGCGCCGCTGGACCCCACCCTCAAGAGCGACACCGAGGCGTGGTTCGGCCAGCCGCTGCACCACGGCTACGGCATCACCGAGTACGCCGGCTCCTTGTTCATCACGCGCAAGGATGCACCGCGCACCGACTGCTCGGCCGGCTATATCGTCGAGGGCGTGGAGATCGCCATCACCAGCGAGCAGGGCCAGCCGATGCCCCCCGGCGAGCGTGGCCAGATCCGCGTGCGCGGTCCCGGCGTGATGCGCGGCTACTTCCGCAACGAAGAACAGACCGCGGAGGCGCTGTTGCCGGGCGGCTGGCTCAATACCGGCGATCTTGGCTTCCTCGCTCCGGATGGCGCGCTGTTCATCGTCGGCCGTTCGAAGGACCTGATCATCCGCTCGGGCTTCAATGTGTATCCGATCGAGGTGGAGTCCGTCATCAATGCCTTCCCCGGCGTGCGCCAGTCCGCCGTGGTCGGGCGCCAGGCGGCCGACGGCAACGAAGACGTGGTGGCCTTCATCGAAACCCAGCCCGGTGCCCGCATCGACATGCCCGCGCTGGAAGCCTACCTGCGCGAAAGCCTGGCGCCGTACAAGCGCCCCGCGCAGATCCGCGTGATCGAAACCATCCCCACCACCGCCAGCGGCAAGTTGCTCAAGCAGCCGCTGCGCGCGCTGGTGGATGGCAGCGCCGCGGCTGCCTGACGCCCGGCAGCGCTTCGCCACGGGTCGAAGCGCACGTGTACCGGAGCGCGCATGGCGCGGCCCGGCGACAAACACAATAAGGAGGAGATGCAAATGAAACGATGGATGATGGCCGGCCTGCTGCTGGCCGCGGTGCAAGGCGCCGCATGGGCCGACGCCTACCCGGCGCGCCCGGTGAAGCTGATCGTGGGCTACGCGCCTGGCGGCCCGGTCGATACCGCTGCGCGCATCTATGCCGATTACCTGGGCCGCGCGCTCAAGCAGCCGGTGGTGGTGGACAACCGCGCCGGCGCCAGCGGCGCCATCGCCGCCGACCTGACGGCCCGGGCGGCGCCGGACGGCTATACGCTGTACTTCGTGGCCAGCCCCACCATGACCATGACGCCGCTGATCCAGAAGTCGGTGAACTTCAACCCGACCAAGGACTTCAGCTACATCGGCCTGATCACCGACTACACGAACGTCCTGCTGATCAACAAGGAATTCCCCGCCAAGGACGTGGGCGAGCTGGTGGACTATGCGCGCAAGCACCCGGACGGTGTCAGCTTCGGCTCGGCCGGCGTGGGCGCGTCCAATCACCTGTCGGCCGAGCTGCTGGCGCAGATGGGCGGCGTAAAGATGCTGCACGTGCCGTACAAGGGCAATTCGCCGGCCATGGCCGACGTGGTCGGTGGCAAGGTGACCTTCATGTTCGACATCACCGGCACCGCCATCGGTCACATCCAGGGCGGCAAGGTGCGCGCGCTGGCGGTGACGTCCAAGGGCCGCAACGCCGCGCTGCCCAATGTGCCAACCATGATCGAGTCCGRCATGAAGAACTACGATCTCACCGGCTGGTACGCGCTGGTGGGCCCGCAGAAGCTGCCCGCCGACGTGGTGGACAAGCTGGTCAAGGCGCAGAAGGCGATCGGTGACGATCGTGCGTTCCAGCAGCGCATGACGCAGGGCGGATACGACCTGAACATCACCGGTCCCAAGCCGCTGGCCGACCGCATCCAGAAGGAACTGGCCTTGTGGGGCGGCGTGGTCAAGACGGCGAAGATCCAGGTGGAATGACGATGCGCTGAGTGCGCAGGCTTCGCAGGTAGAAATCGCGGCTCGCACGGGCCGCGATTTTTTTTTGCCGACAAGGCCCGTATTGGAGAAGGGGAGAAAGGGGGACGGGACGAAGGGGCGAGGGTGGCGAACCTTGGCTCCCCGCTCCCGCAAGCGGGAGAAGGGAACAAGCATGTGGGCGGCTACCCGCCACCCGGCACGATCAACCCGCCGGCGCCCGCTTGCGCAACAGATAGCGCTGCGTGCCGTCCAGCACCAGCACGCCATGCTGGTTGTGCACGGTGGAGCGCAGCGTCAGCACGCCGGTGCTCCGGTTGGGAGCCAGCTCGGCGACCTCCAGCGTGCTGTACAAGGTATCCCCCACGAAGACGGGATGCAGGAAGCGGCTGCTCTGGTCGATGAAGCCCTTGAGCGACTCCTCCACCATATGCGGAAACAAGCCGGCGCCGGCCGCCGTCTGGATCAGCACCTGGTAGCCGTGCGCCAGCATGTGCGGCATGCCGTGCGCGCGGCAGTACTCGGCATCGTAGTGCACCGGGTGGTTGTCTCCGCTGGCGAGCTGGAAGGCTGCGAAGAGGGCCTCGGTCATGGTGCGCGAAGGCAGCACGAAGCGTTCGCCGGGGACGAAGTCCTCGAAGTAGCGCTGTTCGCACATGCGGTGGCTGCGCGGATCGAATGGCGTGTCGGTGGTGATGCTGGTGCTGCTGGTGCTGCCGGTGCCTTTGGCAGCGGCATCGGCGCGCGCGCCGGGATTCATGGACATGGTTCAGGGTTCCTGGATATGGGCGGCTTGTGCCACCTTGCGCCATTTGGCGAGTTCCGTTTCGAGGTGCCCGGCGAGCGCTTGCGGGCTGGGGTCGGCTTCAAGCAGCAGGCCCATCTCGTAGGCGCGCTGGCGCAGTTGCGGGTCGGCCAGCGCCGCGCGCAGCGCGCGGTTGAGTTGTTCCACCCGCGCCGGCGGCGTGCCGGCGGGGACGAAGGCGCCATTCCATGTGTAGGCCTCGTAGCCGGGCACGGCTTCGGCCACGGCCGGAACGCCCGGGGTCTGGGGCAGGCGTGCCTTCATGGTGGTGGCGATCAGCCGCACCGTGCCGGCCTTGGCCTGGGCGAGGCCGGTAGGGGCGCTGTCGATCATGTAGCCGATCTGGCCGCCGATCAGGTCGGTCATGGCCGGGCCCGTGCCCCGATAGGGCACGTGGGTGGTTTGCAGGCCGGCCATCTGGTCCAGCAGCACGGACGCAAGGTGGGGCGCGCTGCCATTGCCGGCCGAGCCGTAGTTCACCATGCCGGGATGCTGCTTCACGTAGGCGACGAATTCCGCCAGGTTGCGCGCCGGGAATGCCTGCGTGACCAGCAGCACCAGGGGCGCCCTCGCGGCCAGTCCCACCGGCGTGAAGTCCCGCGTGGTGCGGTACGGCAGGTGCGGCACGATGCTGTCGTTGACGGCGTGCGCCACCGTGGTCAGCAGCACCGTGTAGCCATCCGGCCTGGCCTTCGCCACATAGTCCGTGCCTACCACGGTGCCCGCGCCGGTACGATTTTCCACCACCATCGGCTTGCCGAGCTTCTGCCCCCAATGCTCGGCGAGCACGCGGGCGAAGGCGTCGGTGGGACCGCCCGCGGCATAGGGCACGACCAGGCGCAACGGCTGGGTCGGGAAGTCTTGCTGCCCCCAGGCGGTGCCGGCCGGCGCCAGGCCAAGCGCCGGCGCTGCCAGCGCGCAGAGCGCGGCGAGGCATTTGCGGCGCAGTGGCCGGGCTGTCGCAGTCGCTGCGCAACGAGGTTGTGTCGGGTGTCTGCGCATAGTCATTCTGCCTTGATRCCAAGTCGCTCGACCAGCGCCTTTTCCTGCGCGATCTGCTGCATGGCAAAGCGTGTGTAGCCGGCACTGTCCAGGTACATCAGGTCCTGGTCCTGCTGCTTGAGCGCGGCGAGGTGCAGCGGGTCTTCGGCCGCGCGGCGCAGCGCGTCCTGCAGGATGCGCACCACCTGAGGGTCCATTCCCTTCGGGCCGGCCACGCCATAGGGCGAGTTGGAGACCATGTCGTAGCCGAGCTCGCGCAGCGTGGGCGCGTCCGGCCAGCGTGGCGAGCGTTGCGCGGTCCACAGGTTGAGCCAGCGCAGCTTGCCGGCATCGACCAGGGTGCCGGCGGCACTGCCTGCCGCGCAGAGCTGTACATGGTTCCCCATGAGTGAGTTGAGGCAGTCGGCATCGCCCTTGAACGGCACGTGGTTGACCGTGAGGTTCTCCCTGGTCGTCAGCTCGATCATGGTGATGTGCGGCGAGCTGAACTGGCCGGGCGAGCCGTAGCTGACGTTGCCCGGGCGGGCCCGCGCGGCAGCAAGGAAATCAGGCCAGCTCTTCCATGGCGAGTCGGCACGCACCACCACGCCGAAGGTGTAGCCGGTGATGCGGGACAGGTAGGTGAAATCGCGCGCCGGATCGAAGGCGGTCTTCTGGATGAAGGGCTGGCGGAACACCGTCACCGGCATCATCGACAAGGTGTAGCCATCCGGCCTGGCCTGGCGCAGCGCGAGCGCGCCCATGGTGCCGGCCCCGCCGGGCTTGTTTTCCACCACCACGCTCTGGCCCAGCGATTTCTGCAGCGCCGCGGCGAACCGGCGCACCACCACGTCGGTGGTGCCGCCCGGCGCGTAGGGCACGATCAGGGTGACCGGGCGGGTGGGGTAGCCGGGACTCTGCTGCGCCTGCGCGGCGGTGACCCCGCACAGCCGTCACGGTGTCGTGGTCGAACAGCGGCGCCAGCCCGCGGAAGCCGAAGCGGCGCACCCTGTCCGCCGGCATTTCGCGCGCCACCAGGTCGAGCGCGAGCACGGCCTGCAGCGGGCCGTGCACCACCAGGCCGGGATAGCCTTCCACGTCGCGCACGTAGTCGTGGTCGTAGTGGATGCGATGGCCGTTGAAGGTGAGCGCCGAGAAGCGGAACAGCATGACCGGATCTGCGTGCAGCTGGCGCTGCCACTTTGCCTGGTGCGCGAGGCGCGGTCGCGGCGGCAGCGGCTCGCCGGGCTCGGGCATGGCGCGATAGACCAGGTCGTGGCGCTCGTTCAGCGCGACTTCGCCGTCGACGCTCAGCACGTGCTCCACGGTGACGAACCACAGCTCGCCGCTGCGGCCCGTCTTGTATTCCACGTTGCGCACGGTGGAGGTGCGCGTGACGGTATCGCCCACGCGTAGCGGGCGCTTGAACTCGAGTTCGCCGCCGGCCCACATGCGGCGCGGCAGCGGCATCGGCGGCATGAAGCCGCCGAGCGCGGGATGGCCATCCTGGCCCAGCTCGCGCTGCGGCGCGCGCGGCAGGAAATACAGCCAGTGCCACAGGGGCGGCAGCGGGCCGCGCACGAGCGCGTCGCCGTCCAGGTCGAGGGTGGCGGCGAGCCCGGTCACGGGTTCGGGAGCAAGGGTCTCGGTGCGGCTTTCACTGCGGCCGATCCAGGTACGCAGGTGTTCGAGCTGGGTCATGACGGGTTGGCTTGCTGGGCTTCGGGGTGGCCGGCGAGCGCGAGGATGCGCCGGGCTTGTTCGATAACGGGGCGGTCGACCATCTTGCCGTCGACCTGCACGGCATGGCTGCCGCCGGCGGTGGCGGCCAGCACGCGCTGCGCCCAGTCGAGCTGTTGCGCGGTGGGCAGGAAGCCCGTGCGCACGGCGGCGAGCTGGGCCGGGTGGATGCACAGCTTGGCGGCAAAGCCCAGCGCGCGCGCGTGGGCCACGTCGTCGGCCAGCACGGCTTCGTCCTTGAGCGCGGTGGTGACGCCGTCCACGGGCGGCGGCAGGCCGGCCACGCGCGAGGCCAGCACGATGCGCGAGCGCGCCATCAGCAGCGCCTCGCGGGTGTGGGCGCAGCCCAGGTCCACGGCGAAATCGAGCGAGCCGAAGGCCAGGCGCGACACGCCCGGCGCGCTGGCCACCGCATCGATGTCATGCAGGCCGCGCGCGCTTTCGATGATCGCCACCACGCGGCCCTGCGGATTGACCTGGGCCAGCGCCTGGGCGATCTCGCCGAGCGCGACCGCGTCCTCGGCCTTGGGCACCAGCAGGCCGGCCAGCGGCGCGTCGGGCGGCAGCGCGCGCAGCCAGTCCATGTCGGCCGCGAAGGCCGGCGAACTGGTGTCGTTGATGCGCACATAAGCCTGCGACTGCGCGCCGCGCGCGAGCAGCCAGGCGGCGATGGCGGTGCGCGCGGCGGGCTTGGCGTCCGGGTGCACGGCATCCTCGAGATCGAGGATCAGCGCATCGGGCGCGGCCGCCGCGGCCTTGTCGAAGCGTTCGGGCCGGTCGCCCGGCACGAACAGGTAGGTGATGGCGGTGGAAGCGTTGGATGCAGTGGACATGATGGCTCTCGAACGTTAGCGCGCGCCGGGCAGCCAGTCGTTGACGTTGGCCTGTTTCTCCAGCGCCCATACGCGGGCGATGATGGCGCGCATCTCGGCTTCGCTGCCGCCGTGGCGGAAGGCGCCCAGCTGCACCGCCTTGGCTTCCAGTTCCGGACGCGACAGCGTGTTGCCGGGGTCTCCCTTGGGCACGTCCACGCGCGCGCCCAGCGTGCGGCCGTCGGTGGTCCTGACGGTGACGCGGCCGATCCACTGGCGCGGATAGGCGGCGTTGATCTCGTCGTCGAGTTCCATCTCCACCTTGTCGCGGAAGGCCGCCACCTGCGCATCCTGCAGCGCATGGTCCTCGAACTCGCCGAGGCCGGCGTGCGCGTGCACCGCGACCAGCCCAAGCACCGTGCCCATCGAGAACTTGGCCTGGTGGATGGTCCTGGGATCGGTGACCGGGCCGAGCACGTCGATCGCGCCCTGGTGCACATGCGCGGTCACGGCGGCGATCTGGTCCGCGCGGACCTGGTCGCGCAGCATCAGCGCCTTGAGCGCGTCGGCCGCCGGGTGCGTGTGGCGGCACGAGGCGAAGAACTTGAACGAGGTCTCGGCGGTGGCCCAGCGCGTGCCCAGGCCATCGGTGAGCGCCGCCGGGTTGGCATCGCTCGACATGCCCGCCGCCATGCCCTGCGCGCCTTCCAGGATGCGCTTCGCGCCGGTGAAGCCAGCGCGCGCGATCCAGGCCGACATCAGCCCGTCCGCCGCGGCCTTGGCCGTGTGCAACTGCTTGGAATCCGCCGCGTCGCGCAGGAATTCCCACAGGCCGGCGGCTTGCGTGCCGGCCGAACCCAGTGCCTGGTTGATGCCTTCGGCGTCCATGCCGTAGAGCTTGGCCACCGCCGCGGCCGCCGCCAGCGTGCCCACCGTGCCGGTGGTATGGAACACGCGGTAGTGCGAGCGGCCCATGAATTCGCCAATGCGGATGCCGGCCTCGTAGCCGGCGATGGACGCCAGCAGCACGTCCGCGCCGCTCTTGCCCTCCGCCTGCGCGGCGGCGATCACCGCCGGGAACACCACCGCGGCCGGGTGCAGCACGGAGCCGTTATGCACGTCGTCCTGCTCCACCACGTGCGAAGACGCGCCGTTGATCAGCGCGGCAAAGTACGGCGAGGTGCGGCGGCGGTCCACGAAGACCTCGGACGGGCCCTGCTGCGGGCCCATCGCCGCGACGAACTCCTGCAGCTTGCGCACCGCGGGCGCATCCTTGCCGGCGATCGCAGAGGCGATCCAGTCGAGGAAGAGGTCCTTGGTCTTTTCCACGACCTCCGCCGGCACGTCGGCCAGGGTGAAGCGGGCCAGGAAGTCGCAGAGCTGGCGGGTCGGATAATTGTTCGTGTCGGATTGCTGGGTCATCTTCTTGCTCTGGTTCGTTTGTCCTGCAGTTCCTCGCTTGGGGCTCGCAGCTTCTGGTGGAGGCTGGTGCTTCAAAGTCAAGGGCTTCAAATTCAAAGTCAACTTCAAAGTCAAAGGCTTTCGCTCCCCCGGAGCGACCTGCCTTCTTTTTTCCGAAAAGAAAGTAGGCAAAGAAAGCGGACTGCCTGGCCGGCAGGGGCAGAGCCGAACAGGGTTGCGGAGGCTGTCGGTTTCGTCGTGGGGTTCGTGGTTGTGCTGGAATTCTG
Source organism: Cupriavidus sp. 05N40 (assembly GCF_056397305.1). Classification (NCBI taxonomy): domain Bacteria; kingdom Pseudomonadati; phylum Pseudomonadota; class Betaproteobacteria; order Burkholderiales; family Burkholderiaceae; genus Cupriavidus; species Cupriavidus sp. 05N40. The sequence continues at coordinate 13,948 of NZ_JBFTND010000163.1, read as the reverse complement.
CCGTTTCCGGCTCGGGCGGCCACGACATAGGACCCTCGTGTTTTCGTGGTGGGCGGCTGGTGTCTGCGGTACTCTCACACGGGAGCCACCGCACCCACCACGAAACCAGTGCCGCCTCTATGACGTGTCCATTCGCGCCGGTCGCGGCAGCAGCTTGAATCACCCGGGCCACCGCCATCATGCAGCGGCGCCGCGAATCGGACACCTCCAGTGGTGTCGCCATGGTCCGCGCCGGTAGCGTCAGCAGCCTGATCGAAGCCAACGCCCCCACCACGAAACCACCATCAAAGCTGAAGTCTGAGCGCCCAGCCTTCTGCAAGAATCGCTTTCTTTTGGTTACTTTTCTTTTCGAGAAAAGAAAAGTGACACTTACATGTGTGCGAACGGGCTACCAAGCCCAAGCCGCCAGGCCCACAGTCGCAAGCAGACTTCCACGCGCATACCCAAATTCAAACCACCTTCCGCTCCCTCAATTCAGCAATCCTCCCCTCCGAATACCCCAGCTCAGAAAGAATATCTCCACTATGCGCGCCAAGCGCCGGCACATCCCCCATCACCGGCTCCACGCCAGACAGGTTGGCCGGCGGCAACAACGCCCCGATCATCCCGCCCGGGCTGCTCACTTCCCGCCAGCGTCCGCGCGCGGCGAGCTGCGGATGATTCCAGACGGCCTCGATATCGTTCATCGGCGCGTTGGCGATCTGCGCCTGGTCGAGCAGCGCTTCCACCTGCGTCACCGTCATCGGCGCGAAGCGGGTCTCGATCAGCGCGGTCAGCTCGGCCCGGTTCTTCACGCGCCCCGAGTTGGAGGAGAAGCGCGCGTCCTTGAGCAGTTCGGGCTGGCCCAGCACCTTTTCGCAGAAGGCCTGCCATTCGCGTTCGTTCTGCAGGCCGAAGATCACGCTGCCGCCGTCGCCGGTGCGATGCACGCCGTAGGGCGCGATGGCCGGATGCGAGGCACCGAAGCGGGCCGGCGCCTTGCCGCCGTAGTGGCCGAAGTACAGCGCGTAGTTCATCCACTCGGTCAGCGCTTCGAGCATGGTGACCTCCACGCGCAGGCCGGTGCCGGTGCACCCGCGCTGCAGCAGCGCGGAGAGGATGCCGGTGTAGGCGTACATGCCGGCCGCGATGTCGGCGATGGAGATGCCGGCGCGCGAGGGTTCGTCGGCGCTGCCGGTGATGCCGATCAGGCCGGCCGCGGCCTGGATCAGCAGGTCGTAGGCTTTCTTGTCGCGGTAGGGGCCGGCATCGCCGTAGCCGGAGATGTCGCACACGATCAGCTTGTCGTAGCGGGCATGCAGCGTATCGAAATCCAGCCCCATGCGCGCGGCGGCGCCGGGGGCGAGATTCTGCACCAGCACGTCGGCGTCGGCCAGCAAGCGGTGCAGCACGGTCTGCGCTTCCTCGTCCTTGAGATCGAGCGTGAGGCTTTCCTTGCCGCGGTTGAGCCAGACGAAGTGCGAGGCCTGGCCGTTGACGGTCTCGTCGTAGCCGCGCGCGAAATCGCCCACGCCGGGGCGCTCCACCTTGATCACGCGTGCGCCGAGATCGGCCAGCTGGCGCGTGGCGAAGGGCGCGGCCACGGCGTGCTCGAGCGAGACCACGCGGATGCCGTCGAGCGGGCGGATGCCCGGGTGCGATGCGAACATGTGCGCGGCCCTCAGAACGAACGCGGCAGCTCGAGCACGTGCTCGGCCACATAGGACAGGATCAGGTTGGTCGAGATCGGCGCGACCTGGTACAGGCGGGTTTCGCGGAACTTGCGCTCGATGTCGTACTCGGCGGCAAAGCCGAAGCCGCCGTGGGTCTGCAGGCAGACGTTGGCCGCTTCCCAGGAGGCATCGGCGGCCAGCAGCTTGGAGATATTGGCTTCCTTGCCGCAGGCCTTGCCGGCGTCGAACAGGGCAGCTGCCTTGTAGCGCATCAGGCTGGCGGCCTCCACGTTGACGTAGGCGCGCGCGATCGGGAACTGCACGCCCTGGTTCTGGCCGATCGGGCGGTCGAACACGATGCGGTCGCGCGCATAGTTGCTGGCGCGCTCGATGAACCAGTAGCCGTCGCCGATGCACTCGGCGGCGATCAGGATGCGCTCGGCGTTSAGGCCGTCGAGGATGTACTTGARSCCCTTGCCTTCCTCGCCGATCAGGTTCTCGGCCGGGATCTCCAGGTTGTCGAAGAACAGCTCGTTGGTCTCGTGGTTGACCATATTGCGGATGGGGCGCACGGTCAGCCCCTTGCCGATGGCTTCACGCAGGTCCACCACGAACACCGACAGGCCCTCGGACTTGCGCTTGACCTGGTCCAGCGGCGTGGTGCGCGCCAGCAGCAGCATCAGGTCGGAGTGCTGCACGCGCGAGATCCACACCTTCTGGCCGTTGATGACGTAGCGGTCGCCCTTCTTCTCGGCGGTGGTCTTGAGCTTGGTGGTGTCGGTGCCGGTGGTCGGCTCGGTCACGGCCATCGACTGCATGCGCAGCTCGCCCGAGGCGATGCCGGGCAGCCAGCGCTGCTTCTGCGCTTCCGAGCCGTGGCGCAAGAGGCAGCCCATCACGTACATCTGGCCGTGGCAGGCGCCGGAATTGCCGCCATTGCGGTTGATTTCCTCCATGATCACGGAGGCCGCGGTCAGCGGCAGGCCGGAGCCGCCGAATTCCTCGGGAATCAGGGCCGACAGCCAGCCGGCCTTGGTCAGCGCCTGCACGAATTCTTCCGGGAAGGCGTTCTGTTCTTCCACGCGCTGCCAGTAGGCGGAATCGAAACCCGTGCATAGCGCACGCACGGCTTCACGGATATCGGGATACGGCTGGTCGTGCGTCTGCTCTGCGAACATGAAAAAGGCCCCGTTATTGGATTTAGCTTGCGGCCATTATTCCCGAGCCCCTCCCGCGCCGAAATTCGGATTTGCGAAAGAGCGGCTTAGCGCCCCCGGAAGCGCGCCCGGCGGGGAGCGCGCAAAGCGGTGCGGCATCGGCGCGGGACCGGACCGGGGCGGCGACCGGGACTGGAGAGGCGCCGGCACCACCCCTCGCGGCGCGCTTGCTGCCACATCCAGAGACTCCGGCTCCCTTCCGGGCGGCCTTGCCCACCCTTAGGGAAATCCGTATTGCCGTTGCGCCGCTTTGCCGCCACGCTTGCTGCACAAACAAGAAAGGCCGGCGCGGCCGTCCCCGGACCGGCGCGGCGAAGGACGACCAGTCCGCGAACGCGCCGGAAGGACCGGCCGGATACCTCAACACGATGGAGGCAGAGACAATGGCAAGCTACAAGGCGCAGGGGTCGCGACAAAGGCAGCAGACCGGCGGCAGGCAAGCAAGGACAGCCGGGCAGGCGCCCTGGCGCTGGATGGCGCTCGCCGCGCTGGGCACGGCGGCGGCACTGGCGCTGCCGTCCGGAGCGCGCGCCGCCGACGCCTATCCCGCCAGGCCGGTCACGATGGTGGTACCGTTCGCCGCGGGCGGCCCGACCGACGTGGTGGCGCGCACGCTGGCGGCGGCGATGTCGAAGAACCTGGGCCAGAGCGTGGTGGTGGAAAACCGGCTCGGCGCCGGTGGCACCGTCTCCGCCGCCTACGTGGCCAAGGCCGCGCCGGACGGCTACACCATCCTGATCCATCACAACGGCATGGCCACCGCGCCGGCGCTATACAGCAAGCTGTCCTACAAGCCGCTGACGGATTTCAGTTTCGTCGGGCAGGTGGCCGACGTACCGATGACCCTGCTGGGCCGCCACGACCTGCCGCCCAAGACCATGCCTGATCTGGTGGCCTACATCCGCCAGAACCAGGGCAAGCTCAACCTGGCCAATGCCGGCCTGGGCGCGGTCTCGCAGTTGTGCGGGATGCTGTTCCAGAAGGCCATCGGCGTGGACCTGACCGCCATTCCCTGCCAGGGCACGGCACCCGCGATGACGGCCTTGCTGGGCGGCCAGGTCGACATCCTGTGCGACCAGACTACCCAGACCCTGCCGCATATCAAGGCCGACAAGGTCAAGCTCTACGGCGTGACCACCACCCAGCGCATCAAGTCGCTGCCGGGCGCGCCCACGCTCGCCGAAGGCGGACTCAAGGGCTTCGAGGTCAAGGTCTGGCACGGCGTCTACGCGCCACGCGGCACGCCGCCGGCCGTGATCGACCGGCTCAACGTGGCGCTGCGCGCCGGTCTCAGGGACCCCGCGGTGGCCGCCCGCCTGGCTGATCTGGGCGCGGAGATCGTGCCCGAGGACAAGCAGACGCCGGAAGGCCTGCGCACCTGGCTGCAGGCCGAGATCGAGAAATGGTCGCCGATCATCAAGGCGGCGGGCGTGCAGGCGGACTGAACCTGGCGGCGGCGGGCGTGGCGGCGCGGTAAGATCCGCTGCGGGGCGGCGAGGCTGGTGGCAAGGCAGGGTGCGTATTGCGCGCGCATTGCCGGCACCGCTTGCCGCCTGTTCCCGCAATCGTTCTCCAGGAGCCCATCGTGTTCGAACGCGTCAGGCAGGATTTCGCCGGCCTTGCCACCCGCGCCGAGTTTCACTCGCTGCGCCTGATCCGGGAGAGCGGCGAGGTTTGCACGCTGCGGCGCGGCGTGGCCGAGCCGCCTTCGCTGACGCGCGACGTGGGCGCGATGCTGACGGTGCGCCTGGGCGGCGTGGAGGCGTATGCCGCCACCAGCGATATCAGCGCTGCCGGCCTGCAGCGGGCGCTCGACAGCGCGGGCGAGCTGGCGCAGCGCATCGCCGCGCACGGGCTGGTGGACATGCGCGGCCTGCCGGCGCCGCAAGGCAGCGCGCGCTACGCGTCGCCGGGCGCGGACGGCGCCTTTCCCGGCCTGGCCGAACGCTTCGCGCTGCTGGCCGAGGTGAGTGCCGGCGTGCCCGCGGACGCGCGCATCGTCAACCACGTGGCCTACCTCTCGCACCAGTTCCAGGAGCAGCTCTATCTGAACAGCGCCGGTGCCGAGCAATGGCAGGCACAGCGCTTCGTCTATCCCGGCATCAGCGTAACCGCCTTCGACGGCAGCGACAGCCAGACGCGCACCTTCGGCGGCTTCGGCAGCGGCCAGCAGGGCGGCTTCGAGGTGGTCGGGCGGCTCGGCTTTGCCGGTGCCGCGCCACGCGTGGCGGACGAGGCCCTGCAGTTGCTGCTGGCGCCCAATGCCCCCACCGGTCTCACCGACCTGCTGCTGATGCCTGACCAGATGATGCTGCAGATCCACGAATCGGTCGGCCACCCGCTGGAGCTGGACCGCATTCTCGGTGACGAGCGCAACTACGCCGGCACCAGCTTTATCAGGCTGGAGGACTTCGGCCATTACCAGTACGGCTCGCCGCTGCTCAACATCAGCTTCGATCCGGGCATTCCGGAGGAGCTGGGCAGCTACGGGCACGACGACGACGGCCAGCCGGCAAGCAAGGCTTTCCTGATTCGCGACGGCATCCTGCAGCGCCCGCTGGGCGGCGCGCTCTCGCAGTTCCGCAGCGGCCTGCCGGGCGTGGCCAACAGCCGCGCCAGCGGCTGGAACCGCCCGCCCATCGACCGCATGGCCAATCTCAACCTCGAACCCGGCGACCGTACGCTGGCCCAGCTGGTGGGCGGCATCGAGCGCGGCGTGCTGATGGCCACCAACCGCTCCTGGTCCATCGACGACGCGCGCAACAAGTTCCAGTTCGGTTGCGAGTGGGGCCGCCTGATCGAGGACGGCGAGCTCAGGGGCGTGGTCAAGAATCCCAACTACCGCGGCGTCTCGGCCAATTTCTGGCGCAGCCTCGCCGCGGTCGGCGATGCCGGCACCTTCGAGGTCCACGGCACGCCATATTGCGGCAAGGGCGAGCCCAACCAGATCGTGCGAGTGGGGCATGCCTCGCCGGCCTGCGTGTTCCGGCAGGTCGAAGTCTTCGGGGGAGCCGCGTGATGAGAGAGGTGCAATCCCCGCAATCCATGTTCGCGGCGCTGGCCGACGACATGCGCGCCGCGCTGGCGCCGGGCGAGGCGTTCACGCTGTGGTACAGCGCGGAGTCCTCGGAATTCATCCGCTTCAACCGGGCAAAGGTGCGCCAGGCCGGGCGCGTGACGCAGGCCACCGCGTGCCTGCGGCTGATCCGCGACGAGCGCCACGCCAAGAGCTGGATCGCGCTATCCGGCGATCCGGCGGCCGACCGCGCGCGCCTGGCCGAGGGCCTGCGCCAGTTGCGCGAAGCGCTCGCCCAGTTGCARCCCGATCCCTACCTGACGCTGGAGCGCGAGCCCTGGCAGCGCAGCTTCGCCGACGAGGCCGCGCCGCCGGACACGGGCCATGTGCTGGCCCGGATCGACGAGGCGGCGCGCGGGCTGGACCTGGTCGGCATCTACGCCGCCGGTCCCCTCTACCGCGGCTTCGCCAGCAGCTTCGGCGCCTTCGGCTGGCACGCCGCGCAGGCCTTTCACTTCGACTGGAGCCTGTTCCACGCCAACGGCCAGGCGGTCAAGGCCGACTATGCCGGCAACCGCTGGGACGACGATGAATTCGCCGGCCGCTTCGCCGCGGCGCGCGCCCAGCTGGAGCACCTCGGCAAGCCGGCACGCACGCTTGCCCCTGGCGACTACCGCGCTTACCTGGCGCCCGCGGCGCTGGACGAAGTGCTGGGCATGCTGAGCTGGGGCGGTTTTTCCGCGCGCTCGCTGGCGCAGAAAGAAAGCCCGTTGCAGCGCCTCTACGACGGGGCGGCGCAGCTGAGCGGGATGGTCGACATGGACGAGCGCGCCAGCGGCGCGCTGGCCCCGGCCTTCGGCCCCGAGGGCATTCCGCGCAGCGACGCCGCGCTGGTGCGCGCCGGCCTGCCGGTGGCGCGGCTGGTCTACCCGCGCAGTGCGCGCGAGTACGGCCTGGAGGTCAATTGCGCGGATGCCGGCGAGGCGCCGCATGCGCTCGCGCTCGGGGCCGGCACGCTGGCGCAGGCCGATGCGCTGGCCGCGCTCGGCACCGGGCTCTATATCGGCAATCTCTGGTATCTCAACTGGTCAGACGCGCCGGCCGGGCGCATGACCGGCATGACCCGCTTCGCCACCTTTTGGGTGGAAGACGGCCGCATCCAGGCGCCGCTGGGCACGATGCGCTTCGACGACAGCATCTACGGATTCCTGGGGGACCATCTCGAAGCGCTCACCCGCGAGCGCCAGTTGCGCGTGTCGAGCGGCACGTATGGCGAGCGGCAGACCGATTCGAGTCTGTTGCCGGGGGCGCTGACGGGAAGGCTGAGGCTGACGCTCTGATGACGGGGGCTTGAGGCCTGCTGCGCGGGCGGCCGCGCGCCTCGTGAACGCGGCGCCGGAACGACCGGGGGCGCGATCCCTTACACCGGCTCCTGCGCCGCGTCCTTCAGATACTGCACCAGGGTCTCGGCGAACTGCGGCAGCTCGCGCCCGGGGCGGCGCACCAGCCGCAGGTCGCGCTTGGCCCATTCATCCTCCAGCGGGATAAAGCGCAGCACCTTGCGGCTGGCATAGCGCCGCGCGCAGCTGTTGGGCACGATGGCGATGCCCGCGCCGGCTTCCACCATGCGGCACACCGCGTCGAAACTGCCGAGCTGGATGCGCAGGCTGATGCGCTTGCCCATGCCACTGGCGATGCGGTCCAGGAAGGACTGGATGGCGCTGAACTGGTTGAGCCCGACGAAGCGGCAGGTATCGAGCAGGTCGGCGAAACGCAGGCGGGTGAACTGCGGCAGCGGGTGATTGACCGGCGCGATCACGATCAGCTCGTCGCTGCACAACTGCATCACTTCCAGGTCGTTGGTGGCGACTTCGCCGGCCACGATGCCGAGATCGGCCGCGCCCGCGCCGATCGAGGAGACGATGGCTTGCGAGAGCTGTTCTTCGAGCTCGATATCCACGTCCGGGTTCTCCGCCAGGAAGCGCGACAGCGCCGTGGCCAGGAAGGAGTTGGTGGCGGTGGTGTTGGCCAGCAGTCGCACGCGGCCCTTGACCCCCTTGGCGTAGGGGCGCAGGTCCGCGTGCAGGCATTCGAGCTCGCGGAACACCTCGCGCGCGTGAGACAGCAGCGCGTCGCCGGCCGGGGTCAGGCGCACGCCCTTGACCTGGCGGATCAGCAACTGGGTCTGGAAGGCTTCTTCGAGCTGCTTGATGCGCGTGCTGGCGGCGGGCAGCGAGAGAAAGCTGCGCTCGGCGGCGCGGGTCAGATTCTCGGTTTCGCCGACGTTGAGGAAGAGGCGCAGGTCGGTCAGGTCGTAATGCATTGTGTTTTGCTGGGCCAAAGGCCTCTTTTGTGAATCGTGAATAGCCATGTCTCCGCCGTCAATTTATCGTATTCGGCGTGGCAATAGAACCAAAATGGCCGGATCGCCCGTATTGCGCGGGCGGTTACCGGATAGTCCCGCGCGCCGCCGCGGGGCCACCCAGGAGGAGACATATGGATACCTTGCGCTACAGCGCCCGCATGCTGGCGGCCACGGCCACCGTACTTGGCTTCGCGGCGGGCCCGGCGGCCAGCGCCTTTGCCGCCTACCCCGACAAGCCGGTGCGCCTGATCGTGCCCGCGGCGGCGGGCGGCACGACCGATATCGCTTCGCGCCTGGTGGGCAAGCGGCTGGGCGAAGTGCTCGGCCAGCCGGTGGTGGTGGATAACCGCGCCGGCGGCGCCGGCATCATCGGCGTGCAGGCGCTGCGCCAGTCCGCCCCCGACGGCTACACGCTGATGATGGGCAATATCGGGCCCAATGCCATCAACTACGGCCTGTACCGGCAACTTCCCTACCGTGCCGAGGATTTCGCGCCGGTGACCATGGTGGTGTCGGTGCCCAATGTGCTGGTGGTCAACGCCAAGGTGCCGGCGCGCTCGGTGGCCGAGCTGGTGGCGCTGGCCAAGGCGGAGCCGGGCAAGCTGTCCTTTGCCTCGTCGGGCACCGGGCAGTCGGTGCACCTGTCGGGCGAGCTGTTCAAGAAGCGCACTGGCATCGACATTATCCACGTGCCGTACAAGGGTGCCGCCCCCGCCGTGGCCGACCTGGTCGCCGGGCAGGTGACCATGATGGTGGACAACCTGCCCAGCTCGCTGCCGCAGATCCAGTCCGGCAAGCTGCGCGCGCTGGCCGTGACCAGCGCCACGCGCGTGGCCGAGCTGCCCGACGTGCCCACCATGAAGGAAGCCGGGCTCGACGATTTCCAGGTCACCGCATGGTTCGGCCTGGTGGCGCCGGCCGGCACGCCGCCGGCGGTGGTGTCGCGCCTGCAGAAGACGGTGGCCGCCATCCTGGCCGAGCCCGAGATCAAGACACGCCTGGCCGAACTCGGCGGCGTGCCGGGCGGCGACACGCCCGAGCACTTCGGCAATTTCATCAATGCGGAGCGCCAGCGCTGGGCAAAGGTGGTCAAGGACACCGGCATCCCCCTGCAGTGAGGCGCGCAATGCCGTGCGTTCGCACGGGCAGGCAGGCGCAGGACAGAAGCACGCGGAACCGCACGGAACCACACGGAACCACACAGAACCCGCCAGAACAAGGCAGATCCAGGAGACAAGGCATGGAAGCACTACCGGCACGCCCCCGCAGATCGTGGCTCCTTGCCGCGCTGGCCGCGCCGCTGACGGCAGGCCTGCTGTGCGCCAGCGCAGCGGCGCTGGCCGATACCTGGCCCAGCAAGCCGATCCAGTTGCTGATCCCTTACCCGCCGGGCGGCAGCGCCGACCTGCTGGCGCGCCCGGTGGCGGCCAAGCTGCAGGAGCGGCTGGGCCAGCCGGTGGTGCTCGACTACCGGCCCGGCGCGGGCGGCACCATCGCCACCCAGCAACTGGCGCGCGCCAAGCCCGACGGCAACACGCTGATCGTGGTGCTGGCCGCGCATGCCATCAATGCCAGCCTCTACCCCAAGCTGCCGTACGACACCCGCAAGGATTTCGCGCCGGTCTCGCTGGTGGCCAACCTGCCGCTGATCCTGGCCGGCAGCCCGTCGCTGAAGGCGAAGACGGTGCCCGAGCTGATCGCGCAGGCCAGGGCCGAGCCCGGCAAGCTGACCTTTGCCTCGGCCGGCAACGGCAATACCGGTCACCTGGCCGGCGAACTGTTCGACAGCCAGGCCGGCGTGAAGATGACCCATGTGCCGTACAAGGGCAGCGCCCAGGTCGTCAACGCCATGTTGGCCGGCGAGGTGATGCTGACCTTCGACAGCATTTCCACCTCGATGCCGCATATCCGCAGCGGCCGGCTGCACGCGCTGGCCGTGACCAGCGGCAAGCGCGCCACGCTGGCGCCGGAGGTACCCACGCTGAACGAAGCCGGCGTGCCCGGCTTCGACATCAACGGCTGGTACGCGGTACTGGCGCCGGCCGGCACGCCGCCGGCCATCGTCGATCGCCTCAGCAAGGAAATCGCCTCGGTGCTGACCCAGCCCGACCTGCGCGCCAATCTCGCCGCCAACGGCTACGAGCCGGTGGGCTCCACGCCCGCCGCGCTGGGTGCGCATATCGATGCGGAGATCACGCGCTGGAGCAAGGTAGTGAAGGAATCCGGCGCGCGGCTCGAGTGAGGGCGCGCGCCCGCGAATTTTCGAATGATCGTATGTAACGTGTAGACAGGAGTAGAAAGCATGAGTGGATTGATGGCAGGCAAGGTAGCGCTGGTGACCGGCGCGGGTGGCGGCATCGGGCGCGGCGTCGCGCTGGAACTGGCCAAGGCGGGCGCGAAGGTGGTGGTCAACGACATCGGCGTGTCGCTTACCGGCGAAGGCGGCGACGCCGGCCCCGCGCAGCGCGTGGTCGACGAGATCCGCGCGGCCGGCGGCACCGCCGTGGCCAATACCGACAGCGTGTCGAGCTGGCAGGGCGCCAACGCCATCGTGCAATGCGCACTGGACAACTTCGGCCGCATCGATGCCGTGGTCAACAACGCCGGCAACCTGCGCGACCGCATGTTCTTCAAGATGAACGAGGAAGAATGGCGCTCGGTGATCGACGTGCACCTCAACGGCACCTTCTTCGTCAGCCGCGCCGCCGCCAATCACTTCAAGGACCAGGAAAGCGGTGCCTATGTCCACATGACCTCCACCTCGGGGCTGATCGGCAACCTCGGCCAGGCCAACTACTCGGCGGCCAAGCTCGGCATCGCCGCGCTGTCCAAGTCGATCGCGCTGGACATGGCGCGCTTCAATGTGCGCTCGAACTGCATCGCGCCGTTCGCGTGGAGCCGCATGACCAGCTCGATCCCGTCCGAGACGCCGGAAGAAAAGGCGCGCGTGGCCAAGCTGCAGAAGATGGAGGCCAACAAGGTCGCGCCGATGGCGGCCTTCCTCGCCAGCGATGCCGCGCATGAAGTCAACGCGCAGATCTTCGCCGTGCGCGCCAACGAGATCATCCTGATGAGCCAGCCGCGTCCGGTGCGCTCGGTGCACATGAGCGAGGGCTGGACCCCGGAATCGATCGCCGAGATCGCCATCCCCGCCATGCGCGGCAGCTTCTTCAAGCTCGAACGCTCGCCCGACGTGATCAACTGGGACCCGATCTGAAGCCATGCCGCTCGACTACAACCGCATCAAGCATTGGGACTTCCCGGAGGTCGTGCAGACCTACGGCGAGAAGGACTCCATCCTGTACGCGCTGGGCCTCGGCCTGGGCGAACAGCCGACCGATCCGCGCCAGCTGCGCTACGTCTACGAGGCGCAGCTCAAGGCTTTCCCGACGCAGGCCGTGGTGCTGGCCTACCCCGGCTTCTGGATGCAGGACCCGAAGAGCGGCATCGACTGGGTGCGCATCGTGCACGGCGAGCAGCGCCTGCGCCTGCATCGTCCGCTGCCGCCTTCGGGCACGGTGCGGGCGCGTGCCCGCGTCAGCCACGTGATCGACAAGGGCGCCGACAAGGGCGCGCTGGTGATCGTGGAGCGCACGCTGGTCGATGACGCCAGCGGCGCGGAGCTGGCCACGGTCACGCACACCACCTTCTGCCGCGCCGACGGCGGCTTCGGCCAGGGCGATGCCGCGCCCGAGGCGCTGCCGGCCGCGCCGGCGCGCGCGCCCGACGCGGTGCACAGCCTGGCGATCCTGCCGCAGGCGGCCCTGCTGTACCGCCTCAACGCAGACCCCAACCCGCTGCATGCAGATCCCCAAGTGGCGCGCGCGGCCGGCTTCGACAAGCCGATCCTGCATGGACTGTGCACGTACGGCGTGGCCGCCCGCGCGCTGGTGGACACCTTCGCCGGCGGCGACGGCGACCGCCTGCTCGAACTCGGCGTGCGTTTCTCGCGCCCGGTCTTCCCCGGCGAGACGCTGGAGGTGCGCATGTGGCGCGACGGCGAGCGCGATGGCGCGCACCGCGTGCTGTTCGACGCGCGCATCCAGGCGCGCGACGTCACCGTGCTCAGCCATGGCGTAGCGGAGGTCCGCGCATGAGCACGACCCCGATGAAGGACGCGATGAACGACGCAATGAAAGGCGCAATGAAAAGCGCGCTCGACGGCGTGCGCGTGCTGGACCTGTCCCGCATCCTGGCCGGGCCGTGGTGCGCGCAGAACCTGGCCGACCTCGGTGCCGAGGTGATCAAGGTGGAGCGCCCCGGTGTGGGCGACGACACCCGCTCCTGGGGCCCGCCCTGGCTGCCCGATGGCGACGGCAAGCCCTCGCGCGACGCTACCTATTACGCCGGCGCGAACCGCGGCAAGCGCTCGGTCACGCTCGATATCGCCAGCCCAGAAGGGCAGGCCATCGTGCGCGAACTGGCCGCCAAGTCGCATATCGTGCTCGAGAACTACAAGGTCGGCGACCTCAAGCGCTACGGCCTGGACTACGAGAGCCTCAAGGCGATCAACCCGGCGCTGGTCTACTGCTCCATCACCGGCTATGGCCAGGAAGGCCCGAGCGCGCACAAGCCCGGCTACGACTTCATCTTCCAGGGCATCGGCGGCCTGATGAGCATCACCGGCGAGCGCGACGACCTGCCCGGCGGCGGTCCGCAGAAGGTCGGTGTGGCGGTGGTGGACATGTTCACCGGCATGTACGCCACCGTGGCGGTTCTGGCCGCACTGCGCCACGCCGAGCGTACCGGCGAAGGCCAGCGCATCGACATGGCGCTGCTCGACGCCGTGGTGGCGGTGGGCGCCACGCCCATCATCTCCCAGCGCGTCACCGGCAAGGTGCCGGGCCGCTTCGGCAATGCGCACGCCAACATGGTGCCGTACCACGTGTTCGCCACCGCCGRCGGCTACATGATCGTGGCAGCCGGCAATGACGGCCAGTGGCAGGGATACTGCCGCGGCGTGGCGCGCCCGGACCTGGCACAGGACGAACGCTTCGTCACGGGGCCGGGGCGCATCGTCAACCGCGCCGTGCTGGTGCCCCTGCTCGAAGCGCATATGCGCACGCGCGGCACCGCGCACTGGGTGGAAGCGCTGGAGCGCGAAGGCATTCCGTGCGGCCCCATCAACGACTACGCCCAGGTGCTGGAAGACCCGCAGGTCAGGTACCGCGAACTGCAGGTCGACATGGTGCGCAGCGATGGCGGCGTATGTCCCACGGTGAAAAGCCCGCTGCGGCTGTCGGCCACGCCGGTGCGCTACGACGCGGCTGCGCCGCGGCTGGGCGAGCATACGGATAGTGTGCTTGGCGATATTTTGGGGATGTCGGCGGAGCGGATCGAGGGGTTGCGGGGGAAGGGGGTGATATGAGGGGGAAATGGCTTTGAGGTTTTAACTTAAAAGTCAAAGGCCTTTTTAAAGTCAACTTCAACTTTAAAGTCAACTTCGACTTCAAATTCGACGTCAAAATCAAGGGGCAGAAACATTGGGGTTGCTGGTTGTCGGTGGTTTCGTCGTGGGGACCGTGGTTCTGCTGGCATCCTGCCGTTACCGGTGCGGGCGGCCACGATCTTGCTAGCGGTGTTGGTTTCGGGGTCAGACCTATGATGGCGAGCACACTGCCTGTCCGGCCATCTGCCGTTACCGGCTTAAGCGACCACGACATAGCACCCTCTTGGTTTCGTGGTGGGCGTGGTGGAC
>NZ_JBFTND010000162.1:6273-23572 GCF_056397305.1 Cupriavidus sp. 05N40 | reverse complement strand
GGTCCATGCCCATCTCGCGCACGTGCGCGGCGTAGTTGCGGCCAACACAGTAGATGCGGCGAACGGGAAACTGGTCGTTGCCGCCAACCACGGGAATCGTAACGGCAGGAATGGGCGGAATTACAAAGGTCATGTGGGACTCCAGGATTGGGACCTGCAAGGTCAGGTTTCGGGGGCGATACGGGGGATGCGCAAGGCCCCCGTCATACGGACAGGCACGTCTCGGCCTTCCAGCCGTAGAGCCACTCCAGCGCGTCGTAGAAGCGCTCCGGCGAGCGGCTTTTCCACAGGGAATTGCGCACCAGGCGCTCCACGCCGGATGCGTGGCACAGGCGGCCGAACTCGCGGGTGGACAGCACGACGCGAGCGGTGCGGGTGATGCGGGCGTCCTGATACAGCGCAAAGGCGCGCACCAGATCGCCGTCGCACGCGCGTACGGCGGCACCGAGTGTGACGGCGTCTTCCACAGCCATGCATGCACCCTGCGCGAGGTACTGCAGCAGCGGATGCGCGGCATCGCCGAGCAGCGTGATGCGGCCGTGCGTCCATTGGCCGATAGGCTCGCGGTCTGCCGTGGCCCAGCGCCGCCAGGTCGGCGGCAGGCAGAGCAGGCTGTGCGGACGGGCATCGATGCCCTGGAAGTACGAAAGCACCTCCTCCCTGCTGCCATCGCTGACGCCCCAGGTTTCCTGCTGGCGGCTGTGGAACGTCACCACGAGGTTGTACTGCTCGCCGGCGCGGACCGGGTAATGCACGACGTGGCAGTTCGGCCCAACCCAGAGCACCGGTGCATTCCATTGCATGTCACGCGGAAAATGCTCGGCATCGATAACCGCGCGGTACACCACGTGCCCCGATACGCGCGGTGGATCGCCGACCAGTTGTTCGCGGATGGCGGACTTCACGCCGTCGGCGCCAATCAGGGCGCATCCCTGGTAGCTGTTGCCCTGTTYGTCGAATGCGGTAACGCCGTCCCCTGACTGCCTGACCTCGACGATGCGCGTGGCGGTGACAAACTCAATCCGGTCTGTCTCGCGCACACCCTCGAGCAGCGAATTGTGGACGTCGGCACGGTGCGTGACTGCATACGGATTGCCGAAGCGCTTGCGAAAGGCTTCGCCAACGGGGATATCGGCAACGGCTTTGCCGTCGATCGCATCGATCATCATCATGTGATCGGTGTAGACGGCGTGGCTGCGCGTGCGCTCGCCTACGCCAAGCGCGTCAAAGGCGGCGAAGGCATTGGGGCCGAACTGCACGCCAGCGCCGATTTCGCCGATGGCGCTGGCCTGCTCCAGCACCTTGACATGACAGCCCTCGCGCGAGAGCGCGAGCGCCGCCGCAAGGCCTCCGATGCCGCCACCGACTACGAGCACCGGGGCTGACTGAGTGGTATTACGCATGACACTCCTAGTTTCTCCGGGCGACACTTGCCACGATGATTCGTGACCGATGTCGCCTACAACGACTGCGATGAATGAAAGGGGGCTATTGAACGTCCAGCGCCGCAGGCAACGCGGCGCCCTCCTCCGGCGCGGCGCACACTACTCGCAGCACGACGATCGCGGCGGCGGCGATGGCGGCCGGCACGGCGCTGCACAGGAAGATGGCCTTGATGCTGAAGCCGCTCGCGAGCAAAGCGCCGACGATGAGCGGTCCGCTAACCTGGCCCATGCGGCCAAGCGCCATGGCCCAGCCCACGCCGGTGGCGCGCATCCCGCTCGGGTAGCTCAGCACGGCCAGGCTCAGCAGCCCGGAACTGCCGGCGCCCATGAAGATGCCGCACAGGGTGGCGGCGATCGCAAGCGAAGTCAGCGATTGCGTGGCATAGCCGAGCGACGACACGCTGAGCGCACCGAGCATGAACAGCAGCGGCAGCGTCAGGTATGGACCGAAGCGGTCCACGAGGCGGCCGCCAGCGGCGGTGCCCGCTACGCTGCCGAGATTGATCAAGGCGACCACGAGCGCGGCATCGTGTTCACCGATGCCCTCGCCGCGCAGCAGCGCAGGCGTCCACAGTACGAGCACGATCAACAGCACGAAGCACATGAAGAAGCTGGCCCAGAGCAGCAGCGTGGGAACGAGCCGCCCCCCCGAAAGCAGCCGCCGGAATGGCAAGCCACGCACGCGTTCCTCGGCATCGACATAGGTGACATGGCGATCGGACGCCGACGGGCGGCCAGCCATGCGCGCGACGATGGCGCGCACTGCATCCTGGCCGTCCTTGCGCCGGAGCAGGAACGGCAGCGATTCGGGCAGGCTCGCGATGACCAGCAGCGCAAGGCCCAGCGGCAGCACGCCACCGAGATAGAACAGTGGCGGCCAGCCGTAGTGCGGCACGATGTGCGAACTGACGAGCGCGCCCACGGCACCACCCAGCGGAAAGCCGGCATAGAGCACGCCGGTCATCATGCCGCGCATCGGCCGCGGGGTGTATTCGGCAGACAGCGCGAGCAGGTTCGGAATCGCGCCGCCAAGGCCCAGGCCAGCGAGAAACCGGACCAGTAGCAGCCCCGGCAGCGAGGGCGCGTGCGGCGTGAGCAAGGAGAATGCCGAGAAGATCAGGATTGCCGCCGCCAGCAGCCAGCGGCGGCCAAAACGGTCAGCCAGCGGGCCGAGCAGGAAGGCGCCAACCATGGCGCCCAGCAGGCCCGCGGAAAAGACCTGCCCGAATACCGCAATGGGAATGTCGAGCGAGGAAGACATGGCCTTGGCCGCAAAGCCGATCGCCTGGGTATCGAAGCCATCCATCAGCACGATGAGGAAGCAGACGATAAAGATGCGAAGCCGGTAGGCGCCAAGGGGCCGTGCGTCGATGATCGACGCAATGCTGATAGGGGGCGGGTACATGTGTCTCCTTGGATGCGCGATTTGTTCTGTGGTTGAGTCCTGCTCCGGCCGGCCTTGCCGCGCTGCGGGCCAATCCGGATGACGGAAGTCTCGTTCCTTGCCTATCATTCGGCAATCCAATGATGGGAATGACGGTCATGAACGAGGCGAATGATTTCGATATGAACCTGCTGCGCGTGTTTGATGCGCTGTGGCGGCACGGGCACCTGGGCAGGGCGGCCGAGGAGATTGGCGTGAGCCAGCCGGCCATGTCGCACGCGTTGCAGCGGATGCGCGACCAGCTCGGGGATCCCCTGTTCCTGAAGGTCCGTACGGGCATGCAGCCGTCGCCGCGCGCCGTGGCGCTGGCGCCTGTCGTGCAGGGCGTGTTATCGCAGGTGCGGGAGCACCTGTTGACGGCGCCGCACTTCGAGCCGGCGCAGGCGCGCAGGACCTTTACGCTGGCCCTGTCGGACGTGGGCGAAGCGGCTTTCTTGCCGCGACTGCTAGCGCGGCTTACGAAAGAGGCGCCGCATGTGGACGTGCATACGGTATCGGCACGGCACACGGACATCATGGATCAGCTCGAACGCGGCAGGATCGATTTGGCCATCGGCTACTATCCGGACCTCGGCGGTTCGGACGTGTTCCAACAGCGCCTGTTCCGGCACGGGTTCGTGTGCCTGGCGCGCATGGACCACCCGATTACACAGGGGCGCATAACGGCAGGACAGTTCCGGACGCTGTCTCATGCGGTGATTCAGAGCGAAAGCCGGAGTCAGGAGATCGTCGAGGCATATCTGCGCCAGCACGGCATCGTGCGGCGCGAGCTACTGCGTTCCCCGCACTTCCTCAGCATTCCGCTCGTGATCGCGTCGACCGATCTCGTCGTCACGGTACCGCTGCCGGTAGGCGAGTTGTTCGCGCGCATCGCGGATGTACAGGTCCTGGAGCCGCCGTTTCCGATTCCCGCTTTCGATCTCAAGCAGCACTGGCACCGCTGTCAGCATGACGACCCCGGCAATCGCTGGCTGCGGTCGGTCACGCAGGAACTCTTCGGCGAATCTGCTGGCGCATAGACGCGCAGGACGATCGCTCAGTTCGGTCCACAGCCGACGCCCAGGCGACACATCAGCGACACGTAGCCCGAGAGCTGACGCGCCGCGAGAGAGGCCTGACGCGAATTTGAAGGGATGCATGCAGCGACCTTCTTGGTAGTCATCCCCGACTCGCCACCGCAGCGCGCAAGAGTAGGAATACGCAGGCGCGCCTGATGGCTTTCCCTAGCTGCCGCCGCGGCATGCCGCCGATACACTCAGTCTGCTCATTCGACACGAGCACTTGACTGCAGGGAGGAGGAGGAGAAGCCCGGTAAGAGGATGACGGGGAGGAAGAGGATTGAGTCCGCCGCGCGGACTCGTTTTTTTCTGCGGCACGTGCCTGCCCTGCCTCACCGCGCCGCTGCGCGAAAAAAAGAGGCCCACACGCGTGGGCCTCCCTCGAACCTGCGGACATCGATCGCATCGCATGGAAGCTGACACCCCCCGCTTTCATTTCCATGCTCGCCGTTTGCGCCTGGCCAGGCGTCGTCCACTCTTGCTTTCGCGGTCAATGCGAAGCCGCCGGATCCGGATTCGGGAGAATCTGTGCAGGCATCTGGGCCCGTCGGCCACCGAACCGGATTCGCGGTGCAATTCTCGCGGCGATGCGCGTTCGGTGGAAGAGTAAGTCTACTCAATCGCGCGCCCGCGGGACGAAGGCGGATGCGTCAGGAAAAGCCTGGCGCCAATGTGCCTGCGCCGTGCGCGGCTTCCGCATCCACATCCACATCGGCATCGGCATCGGCATAGCGCAACGCAATCGCGCGGATCTCCTGCTCGGCCCGGACAAATGCATCGACGATGCGCGGATCGAAATGCTGCCCGCGTTGCTCCGTAACCATCTGCATTGCCACATCGTGCGACAGCGCCTTCTTGTAGACGCGTTCGCTGATCAGCGCGTCATAGACATCGGCGATCGCCATGATGCGCGCCGAGAGCGGTATGTCGTCGCCGGACAGGCCATCCGGATAGCCCTTGCCGTTCCATCTCTCATGATGCGACCGGGCTATCTCGCGGGCGATGCGCAGGAAGGAGTCGTCTGCGCCGAAATGCTTCTCGGCCTCGACGATGGCGGCGCAGCCGATGGTGGTGTGCTGCTTCATGATGTCGAACTCTTCCGGTGTCAATCGTCCCGGCTTGCGCAGGATGCGGTCGTCTATGCCGATCTTCCCCACATCATGCAAGGGCGCCGATTTGAAGAGGAGGTCGATGATCTCTGGCGTCAGGCGATCCCGGAATTCCGCCGTGCCTTGCAAGGTCCTGGCGATCGTCTTGACGTAGTGCTGCGTGCGATGGATATGCCCGCCGGTCTCGTTGTCGCGCGCCTCGACCAGCGAGGAGAGCGCGAAGATGGTCGCGTCCTGCGCCAGCGTCAGCGCCTGCGCGCGCCGGTACAGTTCGGCTTGCAGGCTGGAGGCGTGCTCGCGCAGCCGGCGGTTGGCAAGGCGCAGCGAAAGATGGGTCGCCACCCTCGCCCTGAGCACGCGCGGGTTCACCGGCTTGACGATGTAGTCGACGGCACCGGCTTCGAAGCCTCTGGATTCGCCTTCGCTCTCGGGCGATGCGGTCAGCAGGATGACCGGCACGTCCGCGGTCGCCGGGTCCGAGGCGAGGTGGCTGCAAGCCTGGTAGCCGTTCATGCCTGGCATGACCACGTCCAGCAGGACGATGTCGGGCGTGCCGGCGCGGGCGGCCTCCAGCGCGGCCTCGCCGCTGGCGACCGCGCGTATCTCGTACAGGTCCTCCAGCAACGAGGAAATGATGAGGATGTTCTCCGGCGTGTCGTCGACCAGCAGCACGCTCGGCAGGGCGGACTGGGCGGCGGGCGCCGGAAAGCGCTGTGACGTGGCCGATGTGGCCGATGTGGCGGGCAACGAAACGGGCAATGAAGCGGCGTTCATAGGGTCGTCGGTCAACTGCGCTGGTCCGTGGTGGCCACTCTGCGCCAGGCCGCTTCCATCGGCACCGGCGCGAGAGCGAGTTCGAGACATCCGGGGGAAAGGAGGCAAGCACCTCCTGCCGGTCCGGGACATCGGGCCGGCGTTGCCGCGTCCCAATTGTCCGAATCCGCCCCATGTGCGCAAAGAGTAGTTCTACTCAGGCCGCGGCTTCAGGATACCGCCGGCAAGCACCCGCGGATCGAAGCCATCAGCGCGCCATAGTCAGAATCGAACGAGGCAAGCTGCGCGGCGTCGATGCAGTTGCCCTGGATGCCCTTCTCGATTGCTGCGCAACGGCTTGCGAGCCCGCCTGCGCCGATGGTCGCCAGGACGGATTTCAGGCTATGGGCCAGCAGGATGGCTTCCTCGGCCTGGCCCTGGATGGCGCAGGCCTTCAGGCGCCATGCGGCGTCATGGCGTGCGGCGAGCGTGCGCTCCAGCAGGCGCAGGTAAAGCTGCCGCCTGCCCATCACATGGCGCAAACCCGTCTCGACCGAAAGGCCGTCGATCCCGCGCAGCGACTGGATGACGTCTTCGTCCGTCCGGCTGTGACCCGCCCTGACTGCATCTCCCAAGGCCGGCGGCGCGCCCGGGCCGGCGGATAGCCAGCGCCCCAGCATCGTGTCCAGCAGCCTGGGATCCACCGGCTTGGCGATATGGTCGTTCATGCCGCTGCGCAGGCAACGCTCGCGGTCTTCCTGTGTTGCGTTCGCGGTGAATGCCAGGATCGGAATGGCGGCGTACCTGGCATCCGCGCGCAGCAGCCTGGTCACCTCGAAGCCGTCCAGCTTGGGCAGGTGGATGTCCATCAGCACGAGGTCGAACTGCGCCGCGGCCACGGCGGACAATCCGGCCTCGCCGTCCCTGGCCACCACCACGGCGATGCCGGCCGCCTCGAGCAATTCCTTGACGACCTCCTGGTT
Source organism: Cupriavidus sp. 05N40 (assembly GCF_056397305.1). Lineage (NCBI taxonomy): Bacteria > Pseudomonadati > Pseudomonadota > Betaproteobacteria > Burkholderiales > Burkholderiaceae > Cupriavidus > Cupriavidus sp. 05N40. The sequence goes on along the minus strand of NZ_JBFTND010000162.1, from coordinate 16,780 downwards.
GATTTCGTTGTCCTCCACCACCAGGACCCGCTTGCCCTGCCATCGCGGGGAAGCTGCCAGCTCGCCGTCCTGCGCGCGGCCGGGGCCATCGGCCTGCCCTGCCGGCATCTCGGCCACGTGCCGGGCGGCACCGCCCTGGCTGCGCGCGGGCTCCGGCGGCTGGGCGCGCGCGTGGCTGCCATGAAGCCTGCTCCATCCCCTGGCGAACGCGGCGGCGCAATTGTCGGCCCCGGCGCCGCGATCCTGGCGCGCGACCAGCATGTCGAGCGAGAACGTACTGCCCATGCCCGGCTCGCTCTCCACGAAGACGGTGCCACCCATCATGGTGGCCAGGCTCTTCGAGATCGCCAGGCCCAGCCCGGCGCCGTCGAAGCGCCGCGCGGTCGTCCCGTCCAGCTGGTGGAAGGGCGTGAAGAGCGACGCAAGCGCGTGCGGCTCGATGCCGAGGCCGGAGTCCTGGACTTCGAACAACAGCCGCACCTCGGCACGGCTAAGGTACCTGGCGCGGACCCTGATGGTCACCCGCCCGTGATCGGTGAACTTGACCGCATTGCCGACAAAGTTGATCAGTATCTGGCCGATGCGCAGCGCGTCGCCCGTCAGATACTCCGGCACGGTGTCCTGTATGTCCACCGTGATCACGATGTTCTTCGACGTCGCCCGCTCCAGGAACAGGCCGGCGACATGCTCGATCGTCTGCGACAGCTCGAACGCGCACGACTGCGGCGTGAGCTTGCCGGCCTCGATCTTGGAGAAATCCAGCACGTCGTTCACCACGCCGAGCAGATGCCTGCCGGAGGTTGCGATCCTGCCGAGATAGTGCTCCAGCCGCCGGCTGTCCCGGGCCCGCTGGGCAAGGTGGGTCATGCCAATGATGCCGTTGAGCGGGGTGCGGATTTCATGGCTCATATTGGCCAGGAACTGCGCCTTCGCCCGCGCGGCGCCTTCGGCCACTTCCCTGGCCGTGTCGAGCTCCTGCGTGCGCTCCCTGATCTTCTGCTCGAGGTTGATCGTCAGCGCCTCCAGCGCGCGCCGGTTCCCCTCCGATTCCGTGATGTCGGTCACCACCGCCCCAATGCCCGCGACCCGGCTGTTGTCCCCCGCCAGCACGGGAAACTTGACCAGGTGATAGATCCGTTCCTCGCCGCGCGCGCGCTTCAGGACATGCACCTGATCCTGTGCCTGCCCGGACGCCAGTACGAGATGATGCGTCGAGCGGATGATTTCCGCGGAGACGGGGTTCGCCACGGCCTCCCAGGCATTCTTGCCGACCAGCGCTTCCGCGTCCGCGCCAATGGCATCGCCATAGGCGCGGTTTGCCATGATGACGGTCCCGTCGGTCGTGGCGCAGGAAAAGCCGACCGGCACATGCTTGCGGAATGCCAGCCATCGCTCGTCGTTTTCGGCGGCGCTGCGCCGGCTGCGCCAGTGCACCGCGGTCAGGGCGACGATCAGGCCGACCGAGATGGTCGTCAGGCCAATGATCGCGCGCCTCGCCAGATCATAGAACTGATAGGCCTCCGCGGCATCCTGCTCGACGATGATGCCCATGTCCAAGCCCGGCAGCCAATGGCCCATGCCGACCACGCTGCGCCCGCGCATGTCGGTGTAGTGGTCAAGCACCGGCGTCGTGGCCCGCCTGTTCTCGAGCAGGTGCGATGCCACGCTCGTCAGCCCGGTGGTGCCATCGCTGCCTAGCGGCCGCTGCTTCGGCTGCACGCGCTGCGGCACGCGCGCCCACAGCCCATAGGGCGCACCCCGCCCGGCTGCCTCGGGGATCCGCACTTCGCCGGCAAGGCGGCTCGGGGACAGCAGGCGGCCCTCGGCATCGATCACGTAGGCGTTACCGGTCTTGCCCCCCCACCCCGAACGCAGGATCTCGAACAGCCTCAGACCCGGGTTCATGCGAAGGCACAGGACGGCAATCAGTTCGCCTTCATCGCGTACCGCGGAGCAGACCAGCTGGAACAGGGTTCCCCGAGGGCGCTCGGTGCCGTTGACATCGATCGGCAAGGGCGCCGGGATCGGCGCCGTGACGCCGAAGCCCGAGGCCATTGCGCGTTCGACCGCAATGCGCGCGGCGGAGGTGGCGACAGGCTCCGATATGTACGAAGTGCTGCTCGCCGCGACAATGATCCGGTCGGGCGAGATCAGGCTATATCCCTCGAAACCGCGGCTTCGGTAGATGGCGGTGATCCAGGCGTCGAACTCGGCTCGCGTGGAGATGTCGCCACGTGCCCGCATGACGTGCTTCGCCAGGTGGATGAGGTACTGCGCCTCGACGATGGTCCGGACCCGGTCCGCGCTGTCTTCCAGCAGGGAATCCGTCATCCTGACAACGGCCTCCATCGAGGAGCGCCGGTACATCGAAGCCTGCTCCCTGACCTCGTCCTGCAGCAGGCCGAGCACGTGGATGCAGAGCAGGATCAGCAGGCCGATGGCAATCGCGGTCGTCACCACGATGGAGCTGGCTTGCCTGCTGAAGACTCTCCGGACCGACTGCAGCGCGCGCGCAAGAACCATCATGGCTTTCTGTGAGGCAAGTGGGCAACTGCGTGGCGGGAACATGGCGCAGCCGGGATGGCGGGCACCGCAGGCGGATCGCGCTGCGGGCAGGCGGCGCAACGGGTTGCGAAGCGCCAGGAAGACGGCGGGCGGATACAAGGTCACCTCGGGCCGTTGCATCGCAATTTGCCGCCGGGCGGCATTTTCGGGGAGATGGACCCCTGTCACAAGAGTAAAAGTACCTAGGCCGCCGAAGCCCCTGCGCGAGGTGGCCTCCGGATCGCCAAAGCGACCTGCAGTGCGCCCGGGCACCGGGCCGGCCGTGCGCGGTGAGTACTAATACTCTTTTCCACCGGCCCCGCAACCGCCATATTTGCCCCCGCACGAGAGCAAGAGGGTGCGCCTCGGCGCAGCCATGCGCGCCGAGGCCGAATGCGAAGCCGGGATAACCGGACGCACGTATGCAGGGATGCAGGGATGCAGAAAACGGGATGCGGAAAACAGTGAGTCAGGGTATCGGCACGGCCAACAACAGGTATTCAGATTGCGGAGCCGACGAGGGAAACCGCGATCGCCACCGCAGGCGTATCGACGAGTGGCTCCTCGCCGTCGCCAAGGGAAACACCTCGTGCGGCTATGACGACTGGCTTCAGCGCACCATCGACGACCAGCACAGAGCCAAGCACCCCCACGGCGACCAGCGGGCAATGTCGCCCATGTCGAAGCTGCTGCGCCAGGGCGACATCGTCTTCCAGCTTGAGCACGGCGCCCGCTATGAGGTCCGGCACGACAAGGAAGGCACCCGGGTATTCGTCTGCATGTTCGATGACGAAACGCCGTATATCGCCTTCGAGGATACGCGCAGTGGCATACGTTTCCCGTGGATCACGGTGCAGGGCGTGTTTCGCCAGAGCGAGCTCAGGACCATCAGGAAGCTCTGACGGCCGTTGCCCCGCGGGGCAACGGCGATGAAGAGCCGCGACGCCACAGGCCCGCGCGGCATACGCCGGCCACCTCGGGCACTGCGTCCGGCGCGCCAGGGGACGCGCCCTAGGCCGCGGCGTGCAGCAGCCTGACCAGTTCGGCAACCGAGCCGATCTCGAGCTTCTCCGTCAGGCGCGCCCTGTGGTTCTCCACGGTGCGCACGCTCAGGCCCATGTCCTCGGATATGGTCCGGCTCGATTTGCCTGCCGCCACCAGTTCGGCTACCTCGCGCTCGCGCCGCGACAGCAGTGCAAGCCTGGCGTGCCGCCTGGCCATCGCGATGCGCGAAGCATGCAGGGATTTGCTGTGTTTCAGCGCTTCCGAGACCACCGCCACCAGGCGTTCGCCGTCGACGGGCTTCTCCAGGAAATCGAAGGCCCCGACCTTCATGGCCTGCACCACCGACGGGATCTCGGCGTGGCCCGAGACAAAAATGATCGGCAAGCTGATGCCGGTCTCCGACAGCCGTCTTTGCACATCGAGGCCACCGATCTCCGGCATGCGCAGATCGCAGATAAGACACTCGCTTGGCCCGGGCCTGTAAGCACCCAGAAAGTCCTGCGCCGACGCAAAGGTGCGAATGCTGAGACCCGGCTTGCGCAGCAACTCCCGGTATAGCCACAGCATCGTCTCGTCGTCGTCCAGGACAAATACCACCTGCTCCTCCCAAACCATCGACGTACTCCGAATCACACAAGAAGACCCATCCTAAGGGGGGAACGATTGGCGGGTAATCCGGGGCGACACGGATTTAGAGGCTATCCTCTAAAAAGCGCCGGGCCTTCGAAGTGACTCGGCCGCACCCCGGACAAGTGCAGCCCGATGCACGACAGCGCCGGCGGTGTCGGTGTCGAAGCAAATCCGCCGCCCCCGGCCGCGCACGCCCGACCTGCCAGGCATTGAGTATTTCCACTCTTGCGCCACGCGCGTGGCTTTCCGATGATCGCAGACGTCCCTTGCCGCCCCAGAGGAGCGCTTGCATGAAAGGCATCGTCAGCGCGCACTATATCCGCCGCCAGCTCGAGCGGCTGGGCATTCCGTGCCTGTCGGACACCGACGAGCCGGGCATGCCGGGCGTGGTTGTCGTCAGCGACCGCCTCCATATCGCCGTCTTCGGCGCGGCCGCGTCCTTCCGCCTTGTCTCGCGCCTGCCTGACGGCGCCTTCCTCTTCCACGCCGAAACCGACTCGCTCGATATCCTGCACCAGCAAGTGCTGCACGAACTTTCGTCCGCGAGCCCGCCTTACGGCCCCGCCCGGCATTGAGTGTCCCGGCGCCGGCCACGGCAAGACAGGCCCGCTCGCGTCGGGCATGGCGCCAGGCCTCAACCATCAGCTTGCGCCTGAGCCGGGCCTCGCCACCCGCCATCAGCCGCGTGACGCGGCTTCCCTGCGCCTCGAGCGCCACCCTGATCAGGTGAACCGCACGCACACGGCAGCCAGGCGATACCAGGGCCGCCTCAGTCCGGCACCACCGCGGTGACCTCGATCTCCACCTTGGCGCGGTCCTCGATCAGCGCCGAGACTTCCACCGCGGTCATGGCGGCGTTGAAGCTGCCGATGATCTCGCGGAAAGCCTTGCCGATCTCCGCATAGGCCGCGATGTATGCGCGCTTGTCGGTCACGTACCAGGTCATGCGCACGATGTGCTCGGGCCTGGCGTCGCCGGCCTCCAGCACCTCGACGATGTTCTGCAGCGCCTGGCGTACCTGGCCGGCGAGGTCGTCGGTATGGAAGACGCCATCGGCGTCCCAGCCGATCATGCCGGCCACGAATACCGAACGCCCGCGGGCGGACACGCCGTTGGCATAGCCGCGCGGGCGCGGCCAGCCGGGAGGAAGAAGGACTTGCATATCAATGGCTCCGTTCGTTTGATCATTGCATCCGCCCCGCCGGCCATTGCCGGCAGCGCGGACGGGTTCACCGTGGCTCGTGCAGCTTGAAGCGCTGCAGCTTGCCGGTCTGGGTGCGCGGCAGCCTGTCGGTGAATTCGACGGCGCGCGGGTACTTGTATGGCGCGACGGTCTGCTTGACGAAGTCCTGCAGCGTCCTGACCATCGCCTCGTCGCCGTCCTGCCCGGGGCGCAGCACGACGAAGGCCTTGACGATCTGGCCGCGTTCGTCGTCGGGCACCCCGATCACCGCGCACTCGGCCACCGACGGATGCAGGATCAGCGCGTCCTCCACCTCGGGCGCGGCGATGTTGTAGCCGGAGGAGATGATCATGTCGTCGGTGCGCGCCTGGTAGAAGAAGTAGCCATCGGCATCCATCAGGTAGGCATCGCCCGTGACGTTCCAGCCGTCCTGCACGTAGGAGGCCTGGCGCGCGTCGGCCAGGTAGCGGCAGCCGGTCGGGCCTTGCACGGCAAGGCGGCCCACGGTGCCCGGCGGCACTTCCCTGCCCTGTGCGTCCACCACCCGGGCGCGGTAGCCGGGCACCGGCCTGCCGGTGGCGCCAGGACGCGCATCGGCCTCGTCGTGCGAAATGAAGATGTGCAGCATCTCGGTCGCACCGATGCCGTCGATCAGCTCGATGCCGGTGGCGTCCTTCCACAATGCGCGCGTGGCCGCGGGCAGAACCTCGCCGGCCGATACGCACTTGCGCAGGCGCGTGCGGCGCACCTCGACGCTGCGCGCGGCCAGCGTGCGGTAGGACGTGGGCGCGGTGAACAGCACCGTGGCGCCGAAGTCCTTGATGCCATCGAGCAGTTGCGGCGGGCTGGCCTTCTCGAGCAGCACGGTGGAAGCGCCGACCGACATCGGAAACAAGACCAGTCCGCCCAGCCCGAAGGTGAATGCCAGCGGCGGGCTGCCGATGAATACATCGTCTTCGGTGGCCCGCAGCACGTGACGCGGCCAGCAGGCCCAGATGGCCATGACGTCGCGGTGGTAGTGCATGGTGGCCTTGGGCACGCCGGTGGTGCCCGAGGTAAAGCCGAAGATGCAGGTGTCCTCGGCCGCCGTGTCCACGTTGTCGAAGCGCGGCGAGGCGCGCTCCATGGCGGCCTCGAGGCTGTCGGGCCCGCCATGGTTGAAATGGCGCATCTGACGTAGCGAAGGCGCCTCGAGCGCGGTCAGGCGCAACTCCCCTGCCAGCGCGGCGTCGCACAGCGCGTGCGTGACCTTGCCGATCTCGACGATGGCCTTCAGTTCCTTGGCGCGCAACAGCGGCATGGTAGCCACGGCGATGGCGCCCGCCTTCATCACGGCGAACCAGCAAGCCACCAGCATGGGGTTGTTGGGCGCGCGTAGCAGCACGCGGTTGCCCGGCACCAGGCCCATGTCGCCGACCAGCACATTGGCGATGCGGTTGGCCTTCTCCTGCAGGTCGGCATAGGTCCAGGCAAGCCCGGGCGCGCGGATGCAGACGCGCTCTCCCCGGCCCTGTTCGATATGCCGGTCGAGCAATTCCGTGGCGCAGTTCAGGCGCTGCCCGAACTGCAATTCGGGCAGCGCGAACAGGTATGCCGGCTGCAGTGCGGCCGGCGGCAGGTTGTCGCGGGCAAAGGTATCGACGTGAGCGCTTTCGGCCATGCCGCTGTCTCCTGGGGTGCTATGTGAATGGCCTTGCGCCAGCCTCTGTGGTCAGTTCGCGGCGACGGCTTTCTCGCGCGCGAAGATGGCCTCCATCTGGCCCTTGGCCGAACGGTATTGCTGCGGCCAGGCGACCGGCGTGTAGCCGATCTTCGCTGCCTCGGTCAGCGTCCAGGCCGGGTTGGCCAGGTGCGGACGGGCCACCGCGCACAGGTCGGCGCGGCCGGCGGCGAGGATGCTGTTGGCATGGTCGGCTTCGCTGATGGCGCCCACCGCAATGGTCGGGATGCCGGCTTCCTGGCGGATGCGGTCGGCGAACGGCGTCTGGAACATGCGCCCGTAGACCGGCTTCTCCTTCTTGCTGACCTGGCCCGACGAGCAGTCGATCATGTCGGCGCCAGCCGCCTTGAAGGCCCTGGCGATCTCGACCGCGTCGTCGGGCGTGATGCCGCCTTCGACCCAGTCATGCGCGGAAATACGCACCGACATCGGCTTGTTCGCGGGCCATGCGGCGCGGACCGCCGCGAATACTTCCAGCGGGTAGCGCAGGCGGTTGGCCAGGCCGCCGCCGTATTCGTCGGTGCGATGATTGGTCAGCGGCGAGATAAAGCTCGACARCAGGTAGCCGTGCGCGCAATGCAGCTCGAGCCAGTCCACGCCGATCTCCGCCGCGGCCCTGGCGGCGTTGACGAACCCGGCCCTGACCTCGTTCATGTCGTGCCGGGTCATTTCGCGCGCGGTCTGGCTCACGCCTGCCAGGTACTGCTGCGGCGAGGCGGAGATGACCGGCCAGTTGCCGGATGCCAGCGGCTGGTCGATGCCCTCCCAGGCCAGGCGGGTCGATGCCTTGGCACCGGCGTGCCCGATCTGCATGGCGAACTTCGCATCCGTGTTGGCGTGGATCCAGTCCACGATGCGCTGCCACGCGGCCTGGTGTTCCGGCTCGTACATGCCGGGGCATCCCGGCGTGATGCGGCCTTCGGCGCTGACGCAGGTCATCTCGGCGAACACCAGTCCGGCGCCGCCCATGGCCCGCGCGCCGAGATGCACCAGGTGATAGTCGCCGGGCACGCCGTCGACCGCCGAGTACTGCGCCATCGGCGAGACCACGATGCGGTTCTTGAGCGTGACGCCGCGCACGGTGTATGGCGTGAACATCGGCGGCGGCGGCACCGCGTCGTGCGCGGCCGGCACGCCGGCGCGCTGCGCGAGCCAGCGCTCGTAGCCTTCGAGCCACTGCTTGTCGCGCAGGCGCAGGTTCTCGTGGCTGATGCGCTGGCTGCGCGTGAGCATGGAATACATGAACTGCGGCGCCTCGAACTGGTCGCAATAGCGTTCGCCGCAGACCTCGAACCACTCCATGGCGTTCCACGCCGCGTTCTGCAGGCGCAGCGTCTCGATGCGTCGCGCCTCCTGGTAGCGCGTGAGCACTTGCTCGATGTGCTCGGGGCTGTCGCCCAGCAGCTGGAACTGGCGGGTCAGCTCGATCGCATCCTCGATGGCGAGCTTGGTGCCCGAGCCGATGGCGAAGTGCGCGGTGTGCACGGCGTCGCCCATCAGCACCACGTGGCTGCCCTGTGCGTTGCGCAGCCACCACTGTTCGCACACCACGCGCTGGAAATTCAGCCAGGCCGAGCCGCGCAGGTGACGCGCGTTGGTCATCAGCTTCGCGCCTTGCAGGTTGTTGGCGAACAGCGTCTCGCAGAAGGCGATCGACTGGTCCTGGTCGGCCTTGTCCAGGCCGTGCGCCAGCCAGACATGCTCGGGGCATTCGACGATGAAGGTGGTGGTCTTGTCGTCGAACTTGTAGACATGGGCCTGGAACCAGCCGTGCTCGGTCTTCTCGAACAGGAAGGTGAAGGCATCGTAGAGCTTGTGCGTGCCCAGCCAGATATAGCGGTTGGGGCGCACCGCCACGTCGGGCCTGAAGACCGCGGCGTGCTTCTCGCGGATCCGGGAATTGATGCCGTCGCTGGCGATGACGAGGTCGGCGTCGGCATAGTCGGCATCGGAAGCCGCTTCCGTCTCGAACACCAGCTCGACGCCCAACTGCTCGCAACGCGCCTGCAGGATATTGAGCAGCTTCTTGCGGCCGATGCCCACGAAGCCGTGGCCGCCGGAGCGGATCACCTCGCCCTTGAACTCCAGCTCGATGTCGTCCCAGTGATTGAAGGCCTGCTGGATCGCGCCGRCCGTGACCGGATCCCAGCGGCGCATGTTCTCCATGGTGGCATCCGAGAACACCACGCCCCAGCCGAACGTGTCATAGGGCTTGTTGCGTTCCACCACGACGATGTCGTGCCGCGGATTCTGCTGCTTCATGAGCAGCGCGAAGTACAGGCCGGCGGGGCCGCCACCGATGCAAACGATCTTCATGACCAGGTCTCCTCGAGCTTCCGCTCCTTCGTCCATCCGTTCTTGCGGGGCGCGTATTTAATTTAGGCTTAGATAGTTTAAATGTCAACTAATTAAGCGGATGGAGTCCGCGAGGAAGAACGAGGGGGGGTCAGACATTGCGGCTACGCGCGCCTTTGCGCGCGCGAAAAATGCCTGATCAGCCGCAGCCCTGCGCTAACCGGCGGCAGGCCCTGGCGATGTTTGCCGCCAGGGCGGCGGCATCGCTCTCACTCCGGCTGCGCATGCTCGAATGCTTGCCGCAACTGGCCCGCCAGCCGCATGAGATGCGGCTTGAGTTCACGGCTGGCCGCCGCCACGCCGGCGCGCGTGGAGGTGCTGACGTTGAGTACATGGAGGGGATAGTGGCCGAGCTGCATGGGCGTGGACAGGGCCACCACCTCGGGCTGCCAGCTGGCGGCGCACCAGCCGTGCCGCTGCACATGCTCGATGGCCTGCAGGATCTGCGCCTCCAGCTCCGGCCAGTGCGCGGGGAAGCGATGGCGGAACTGCTGCATCAATGCGCCGCGCTCTTCCGCTGGCGTGGCCGCCAGCCACGCGCGGCCCAGCGAGGTCAGCGGCATCGGCACGCGCTGCCCTGTCACCACGTTGCGCAGCGACGCCTTGCGGCTGTAGCGGATCGACTCCAGGTAGACCATCTCGTCCTGGTCCGCCATCGCCAGCCCGACGTTGATGTGCTCTGCCTGCGCCAGTTCGCGCATCAGCGGAGCGGCCAGTTGCAGCACCGTCGATCCGGTGCGCATGGCATGCGCCAGGCTCAGCACCGGCACGCCCAGGCGGTAGGCACGCAGGTCGGGATCGTATTGCAGGAAACCGGTGTCGACCAGGCTTTGCGTCAGGCGGCTGACGGTCGAGCGGGCCAGGCCGGTGCGCTCGGCCAGTTCGCCGTTGCCGAGCACCTCGGAGCCGGGCCGGAACGCACGCAGCAGCGCGATGCCGCGCTCCAGCGAGCGGTTGGCGAGCTGGTTGGCCGGCCGGCCGCGCGCGCGGCTGTTTGCATCCTCCGAATCCACGGCGCTCTCCGATGGCATGGGCGCGCCTGCGGCGGCGCTTGAGGCGCGGCATTTCCG
>NZ_JBFTND010000162.1:0-6234 GCF_056397305.1 Cupriavidus sp. 05N40 | reverse complement strand
CCCGCGCCGAGGGCAGCAGTCTGRCACAGACCGGCCCCGCGCGCGAGCCCTGCCTAGGCGATGACCGCTACCCCGTCCGCCGCCCGCACGCCCTGCCCCGCCGGCAGCACGAACACCGGGTTGATCTCCGCCTCGACCAGCCGCTCGCCCATCGCGGCCGCCATGCGCGAGAAAGCCACGATCGCATCGGCCAGCGCCCCCACATCCGCCTTGGGGCGTCCGCGATAGCCGTCCAGCAATGGCCACGTCTTCAGCTCGCGCGCCATGGCGGCCGCTTCTTCGTGCGACAGCGCCCCGCCCGGCGGCAGCAGGCGCATGGTGGTGTCCTGGAACAGTTCGGCCGTGACGCCGCCCATGCCGAGCAGGACCGCCGTGCCGAGCGGGTCCCGGTGCAGGCCCAGGATCATCTCGACGCCGCCGCCCACCATCTCCTGCACCAGGAAGCGGTCCGGCGCCTTGCCGGTGTGGCGAGCCACCTCGGCGCGCATCGTCGCCAGGCGCGCCGGCACATCCGCCGGCGCCACGTTGACCGCCACGCCGCCGACATCGCTCTTGTGCGTGATCTCCGTCGACAGGATCTTCAGCACCACGCGCTCGCCCAGCGCGCGCGCCGCGGCCTGCGCCTGCTCGCCGTCCTGCACGATGGTCTCGCGCACCGATGGCAGGCCGAAGCGGGCAAACAGCGCCTTGGCACCAGCCTCGTCGAGCGCGCCGGACGGCACGTCGGCGGTATCGACTGCGGCGCCCGGAGGGGGCGGCGTCTTCGCCCCGTCCGACACGCCCTGCAGCTGCCCCGCGCCGAGCATCGCCGCGAACGCCACCGCACAGCTTTCCGGCGCGCTGAAGGCCGGCACGCCGCGCTGGTTCAGCACCGCGGCGACCTGCGGCGCATGCGGGCTCACATAGGCCAGCACCGGCTTGTCGCTGCCCGGCAGGCAGTCGCGGATCGCATCGGCCATCAGGCCGGGCATGGCGAGGCCGGAGGAGCCGACGATGACCGCCACGGCGTCATAGCCCGGGCTGTCGAGCAACGTGCGGATGGCCGCGCGCAGCAGGTCCGGCTGCAGGCCTGCCAGCGTGACATCGATGGGATTGCGGTCCAGCGCGGCGTGATCGCCCTTCTGCAGCGCGCGCAGCGCTGCCGCGGTGGCCTCGTCCGGCGGCGGCGTCTCGAAGCCAGACACGCCCAGGCTGTCCGAGACCAGCGTGCCGGCGCCGCCGGTCGAGGTCAGCACGGCCACGCGCTTGCCGCGCAGCACCCGGCCCGTGGCCAGCGCGGCGGGAATATCGAGCAGGTCGGCAAAGGACTGCGCGCGGATCACGCCGACCTGGCGGAACAGCGCGTCATACATCCTGTCCGCGCCCGCCATGGCCCCCGTATGCGAGACGGCCGCGCGCGCACCCGCCTCGGAGCGGCCGATCTTGAACGCCACCACCGGCTTGCCGGCTGCCGCGGCCTTGAGCGCCGCGGCGCGGAAGCGCGCGGGGTCGCGCACGCTCTCCACGTACAGCGCAATCACGCGRGTGGCATCGTCGTCGGCCAGGTAGTCGATGAAGTCAGCCAGGTCGAGATCGGCCTCGTTGCTGGTGGAGACCAGCTTGGACAGGCCGATGCCGCGCGCCGCGGCGCGCGACAGCAAGGCGCCGAGAATGCCGCCGCTCTGCGACACCACGCCGATGCTGCCAGCGGGAAAGTGCTCCATCTCCAGCGCACCGCTGGCCGACAGCGGAATGCTGTCGGTCAGGTTGACCAGCCCGATCGTGTTGGGCCCGAGCAGGCGCATGCTGCCCGCCGCCTCGAGCAGCTCGGCCTGGCGGCGCGCGCCCTCGGCGCCGGTCTCYGTATAGCCGCTGGCGAGCACGATCGCGGCCCCGGTGCCGCGCTCGGCCAGCTCGCGCACGGCCTGGTGCGCGCGCTCCGCGCCGAGCAGCACGATGCCGACATCGGGCACCTCGGGCAGGGAACGGATGTCCGGGTAGCAGCGGATGCCGTCGATGGCATCCACCTTCGGGTTGACCGGATAGATCGCGCCGCTGAAGCCGTGCCGCGTCAGGTACGACACCGGCCGCCCCGAGGTCTTGGCCGGATCGGCGGAGGCACCGATGACGGCCACGCTGCGCGGCTTGAGCAGCCGCGCGATGGCGGCCGAGGTGGAGACGGCCGGTGCGCCGGGAACATGGGTCAGGTCGGCTGCCATGATGTCAGGCCTTGGCCGCGGTCTTGTTCAGGAACGCCAGCACGGACTCGCGATGCTCGGTGCTGGTGTAGCAGATGCCCTGCGCCTGGCTGCCCTGCGCGAAAACCTGGTCGGCCGGCAGTTCGAAGCTCTGGTTCAGGATGGACTTGCCGAGCGCCAGCGCCGTGGGCGAGCCGTGGCTCAGCTCGGCCGCCCAGCCGCATGCGTCCGACAGCAGGGCTTCCGGTGCGCTCAGGCGATCGGCGATGCCCAGTTGCAGCGCTTCGGCCGCGTCCACCTTGCGCCCGCTGAAGATCAGCTCCTTTGCCTTGGAAAGGCCCGTGCGGCGCGGCAGGAAGTACATGCCGCCGCCATCGGGGATCAGCCCGCGGTGGATGTAGGACCAGGCAAAGCTGGCGCCCTCGGCGGYGATCACGAAATCGCAGGCCATGGCCATGTCGGCACCGAGCCCGGCCGCCGAGCCGTTGACGGCGGCAATGGTGGGCTTGGGCATGTCGTGCAGCAGCGCCACCGAGTGGTGCACGCGTTGCTGGCGTGCCCAGCCGTTGAAACCAACCTCGCCCTGCGGCGCGTCCATGCGCTTTTGCATGCCCGCCACGTCGCCGCCGGCGCAGAAGCCCTTGCCGCTGCCGGTCAGTACCAGCGCGCGGATCGCGCGGTCGGCGCCGACGCGTTCCAGCGCGTCGATCAGTTCGGTGCGCATGTCATCGGTGATGGCGTTGCGCTTGTCCGGGCGGTTGAGGGTCAGCACGGCGATGCCGTCGCGCGTATCCAGCTGGATGAAGGAATAGTCGTTCATGGTCTGTCTCTTTGTGTATTCGCCGGTCCCCGCCGCCTGCGAGCGAGCGGGCGAGCGCGGCGGCTGCCGGCAATGCTTCGGGATGGCTTAGTTCAGTGTGATGTTTGCGTCTTTGACGACCTTGCTCCAGCGCACCTGCTCGCCATGCACATAGCGCCCGAACTCCTCCGGCGTGCCGGGGCTGACGATCAGCCCCTCTGACTCGGCGCGCTTGCGGAAGGCTTCGGTGGTCACGGCTTTCTTCGCCGCCGCGTTCAGGCGAGCGATCACCGGAGCCGGGGTGCCGGCCGGGACGAACAGCCCGTACCAGCTCTCGGCCACGTAGCCGGGCACGCCGCTCTCGGCGATGGTCGGCACCTTGGCCAGGTCGGGGCTGGCCGAGCGTTGCGCGCTGGTGACCGCGAGCGCGCGCAGCTTGCCGGATTCCAGCAGGTTGCCGACAGCGGAGGCGGTGGCGAACATCAGGTCGACCTGGCCACCGAGCAGGTCGGTGATGGCCGGGCCCGCGCCGCGGTAGGGAATGTGGTTGAGATCGACCTTGGCCAGGCTCTTGAACAACTCTCCTGCCAGGTGCGCAGAAGTGCCCGGCCCCTGCGAGGCGAAGGAGATCTTGCCGGGCCTGGCGCGCGCGGCGCTGATCAGGTCCTGTACCGTCTTGTAGGGACTGTCCGGGCGCACCACCAGCACATTGGGCGAGCGGCCGACCAGCACCACCGGCGAGAACGCCTTGTCGGTGGCATACGGCAACTTGGGTTGCAGGCTCGGGTTGACTGCGTGCGCGAACGTGGCCATGACCAGCGTATAGCCGTCGGGCGCGCTCTTGGCCACGTTGTCGGTACCGATGATGGTGCCGCCGCCGGGCTTGTTGTCGACCACCACCGGCTGGCCCAGGTCCTGCGACATGGCCACGCCCATGGTGCGCGCGATCAGGTCCGTGCCGCCGCCCGGCGAGAACGGCACCACGATACGGATTGGCTTTTCGGGGAAGGCCGCCATGGCGGCGGCCGGCAGGCACGCGGTAGTGCCGAGGGCCAGGCTGGCCCACAGCAGCGCCAGTCTCCTGGCGGCGCGAAGCGGAAGGGAATGCACTGTCGTCTCCTTGGAATCCGGTGCGCCGCGGACAACTGCCGCGACGCACCGCTTGTTGGAGACGAGAATAGGCCCGCGCCAGCCGATTTGCAGCCCTTCAATTCCACAGACCGGAATTGAATCGGCGGCGGCCGGACGTGCCGGTCAGTCGTTCACGGTCAGTCGCTCATCTTGGCGCGATCCGTCGACATCTGCATGGGCATCATGTTGACGTTGGCGTTATGCATGACCCACAGTGAACCCGCCACGATGATGGCGATCAGCAGCGCGCTGCAGATGAAGATCGCGGTGTTCTGGCGCTGGTCGCGCGCGGTGCCGATGTGCAGGAAGAACACCAGCTGCACCAGCAACTGCGCCACGCACAGCCCGACGATGGCCGCCAGCCCCATGTGCCTGGGCACCACTTCCAGCATCACGGCGCCAAAGGAGGCGAACGTCAGCAGCACCGAAAGCACGAAACCGACCACATAGCCCTTGAAGCTGCCGTGCGCGGCATCGGCGGCGCCGGCCGCGTGAAGGTGATTTGTCTTCATACGAACTCACGCAGGTAAACGAAGGTAAAGACGCAGATCCAGATCAGGTCCAGGAAGTGCCAGAACATGCTCAAGCAGTTGAGCCGGCGGCTGGTGATGCCGTCCAGCCCGAAGCGCTTGAGCTGGTGCATCATCACGGCGATCCACACCAGGCCGCATGTCACGTGCAGCCCGTGCGTGCCCACCAGCGTGAAGTACGAGGACAGGAACGCGCTGACGCCGGGCCCCGCGCCCTTGTGCAGCAGCTCGGCGAATTCGTACACCTCCATCGCGATGAAGGCGGCGCCGAGCAGGAAGGTCACGCCCAGCCAGCGCACCACCAGGTGGCTGCGGCCGGACTGCATGTACAGCATCGCCACGCCGAAGGTGAAGCTGCTGAGCAGCAGCAGCATGGTCTCGCCCAGCACGAAAGGCAGCTCGAACAGCTCGCGCCCGCTCGGCCCCCCGGCGGTATTGCCGACCAGCACGCCGAACGTGGCGAACAGCACGGCGAAGATCAGGCAGTCGCTCATCAGGTAGATCCAGAACCCGAGGGTGGTCTTGGATCCGTCGTCGTGATGATGCTCGTGGGCGTGCTCGTGCCCGGCATGCCCGGCGTGTCCATGCGCATGCGCGTGGGCAGTCATCGTGTTGCTCATGATTTACGCCGCCTCCTGCAGCTTCGCATAGCGCGTGTTTTCGATGCGCTCGACTTCCGCCGCGGGGACGAAGTAGTCCACGTCGCGGTTATAGGTGCGCGCGATAAAGGTGCCGATCACGCCGGCCAGCGAGACGATCGCGACCAGCCACATATGCCAGACCAGCGCGAAGCACAGCACCAGGCTGAAGCCCGAGATGATCACGCCCGCGCCGGTGTTCTTCGGCATGTGGATGGCCTCGTAGCGCGCGGGCTGCACGTAGGCGCGGCCGCTCTCCTTGTCGTCCCAGTGCTGCTCGAGAGACGTGATGTGCGGCACGTGGGCGAAGTTGTAGAACGGCGCCGGCGAAGCGGTGGCCCATTCCAGGCTGCGGCCGTCCCACGGATCGCCGGTGGGGTCCATGTTCTGCTTGCGGTCGCGCACGCTGACGAAGAGCTGGATCAGCAGCGCCACGATGCCGGCCCCGATGATCACCGCGCCGCACAGCGCCACCACCAGGTACGGGTGCCAGTCCACGTTGGCGTAGTGGTTCATCCGGCGCGTCATGCCCTTGAAGCCGAGCACATAGAGCGGCATGAAGGCGAGGTAGAAGCCCACCAGCCAGCACCAGAAGGAAATCTTGCCCCAGCGCTCGTTGAGCGTGAAACCGAACACCTTGGGGAACCAGAAGCTCATTGCCGCCAGGCAGCCGAAGATCACGCCGCCGATGATGACGTTGTGGAAGTGGGCCACCAGGAACAGGCTGTTGTGCAGCACGAAGTCCGCGCCCGGCACCGCCAGCAACACGCCGGTCATGCCGCCCACCGCGAAGGTGACCATGAAGCCGATGGTCCACAGCGTGGACGAGTGGTAGCGGATACGCCCGCGGTACATCGTGAACAGCCAGTTGAACAGCTTCACCCCGGTCGGGATGGAGATGATCGAAGTCATGATGCCGAAGAAGGCATTGACGTTGGCGCCCGAGCCCATGGTGAAGA
>NZ_JBFTND010000161.1:0-17369 GCF_056397305.1 Cupriavidus sp. 05N40 | reverse complement strand
GAGCGGGGCCGACGCGGCCGAAGCGGCGGGCGCGGCGGCGGCCGGGGCCACCTGCGCCGCGGCCGGCTCCTGCATCCTCACCGGCGCGGCGGCAGCGGGGGCCGGGCTCGGCGCCTCTGCCGGCGCTGCCGCGATGGGCGGACGCAAGGTATGTACGGGTGCGGAAGCAGCGGGAGCCGAAACCGGCGCAGCCGCCACCACGGCAGCGGGCGCGACAGCGGTGACAGCGGTGACAGCGGTGACAGCAGCGTCTGCGGCCGCGCGGCCCGCGGACGCAGCGGCACGTGCGGGCCGTGCCTGCTGACCCCCGCCCTGCGCCGGAACGGGCGCAGGACTGGCCGAAGGACGGAAGGCCAGCATGCGCAGCAGCGTCATGGTGAAGCCGGCGTACTCGTCTGGCGCCAGGGCCAGCTCGCTGCGGCCCAGGTTGGCGATCTGGTAGAACAGTTGCACTTCCTGCGCATCGAAGCTGCCGGCAAAGCGCCGCACATCCGCGGCCTCCGGCCATTCTTCCTGCACCGATGCGGGCACCGCCTGGGCCAGCGCGACCTTGTGCAGCAGCGAGGCGAGATCCTGCAACGCCCCCGCAAAGGACAGGCTGCGATCGGCCATGCCATCGGCCACCGCCAGCATGGCGGCGCCATCCTCGGCCGCCAGCGCGTCCAGCAGTTGCACCAGGTAGCTCTGGTCGATGGCGCCGAGCATGCCGCGCACCGCGCCCTCGGATACCTGGCCGGCGCTGTACGCAATGGCCTGGTCGGTCAGCGACAGCGCGTCGCGCATCGAGCCGTGCGCGGCCTGGGCCAGCAGGCGCAGTGCGTTGGCGTCACGCTCGATGCCTTCCTCGCCCAGGATATGGTCGAGGTGGCCGACGATATGGCCCGGCGGCATCTGCTTGAGGTTGAACTGCAGGCAGCGCGACAGCACCGTGACCGGGATCTTCTGCGGATCGGTGGTGGCCAGAATGAACTTGACGTGCGCGGGCGGCTCCTCCAGCGTCTTCAGCATGGCGTTGAAGGCGTGGTTGGTCAGCATGTGCACTTCGTCGATCATGTAGACCTTGAAGCGCCCCGCGGTCGGCGCGTACACCGCCTTGTCCAGCAGGGAGGCCATCTCGTCGACGCCGCGGTTGGAGGCCGCGTCCATCTCGATGTAGTCGACGAAGCGCCCGCTGTCGATCTCGGTGCAGGCCTTGCAGACCCCGCACGGCTGTGCGGTGATGCCACCGTTGCCGTCCGGCCCGAGGCAATTGAGCGCCTTGGCCAGGATCCGGGACAGCGTGGTCTTGCCGACGCCCCGCGTGCCGGTGAACAGGTAGGCGTGATRCAGCCGCTGTTGCTCCAGCGCGTGCGTGAGCGCGCGGACCACGTGCTCCTGGCCGACCAGCGTGGTGAAATCCCGGGGGCGCCATTTGCGCGCTAGCACTTGATAACTCATGGCGGCGATTGTAGCAAATGGCGGCCGTCGTCCAGCGGGGACTTCGCGCGATCCCCTGTATTTGACCCGGCTTTGCGCTCCGGCTTGCGGTCTGCGCCCGCGCCGGCTATCCGCACTCCCCGACGTAGCCGCAATTGGCACACTTGGCGCAGCCGTCGACCTTGTGCAAGGCATGGGCACCGCACTCGGGGCAGGGCTTGCCCGAACCGAGGCCCAGGCCCGCCGCCGACTGGCCCGCCGCGCGAGCCGGCTGCCCGGCGCCGGCCGCCTGCCCGCCGATCGCTTCCGGCCCCCTCCCCTCCAGCACGGCGAGGCGCGCCGCAAGCGCCGCCACCGGCACCTGGCCACCTTCGGCGTCAAGGAAGCTCCGCTTGATCAGGATGCGCTGCAGGGCGTAGCCGATCGCGGCCACCTCGGAATCGTGAAAGCGCGGCGCCTCGCTGCCGTCCTGGCGCACCAGCGTGCCGTAGCGCACCGTGCCCTTGTCCCACACCACATTGCGCATGTCGGCCAGGGCCTTGGCGATGGAGCCGCCCGAGCGCGCCACCATCGACAGCAGGCGCATGGTGGAGGTGATCCACTGCTGGCCGTCATTGCGCTGCCCGGCCGGCATGAAGAATTCCACCGGCCGCTCCACCGCCACTGGCTTGCCGTCCAGCACGCCGGCCACACGCATGAAGTTGACGGTGAGATAGACGGTCTTGTGCCCTTCGTAGGTCATGTATTCGACCTTGGATGTCACCCCTTCGAGGTCGCCCACCGGGCGGCTGCCGAACGGCTTGCTCAGGGGATCGTCGGCCTGCGCCGTCGCGGCGGGCGCTGCCGGCGCGTCCGCCGGCACCGACAGCACCGCCCCGAGCACGCTGTTGGGGCGGTAGGTGGCAAGCCCCTTCAGCCCGGCCCGCCACGCTTCCAGGTAGAGATTCCGGAAGGCCTCGTAGGGATAGTCCTCCGGCACGTTGACGGTCTTGCTGATGCTGGTATCGATATAGGGCTGCACCGCCTCGAGCATCTTCATATGGTCCAGCGCCGACATCTGCAGCGCCGTGACGAAGCTGTCCGGCAGTTGCGCCATGTCGGCGCCGAGATGGCGGTAGAGCCGCCAGGCATGGTCGGCCACCTCGAACACCCGGTAGCTGTCGTCCGCCATGCGCTTGCGGCGGTTGTAGGTCCACGAGAAGGCCGGCTCGATGCCGTTCGAGGCATTGTCGGCAAACGCCAGCGTGATGGTGCCGGTGGGCGCGATGGAGAGCAGGTGCGAATTGCGGAGGCCGTCGCGGGCAATGACATCGCGCACGGTCTGCGGCAGCCGCCGCGCAAAGCCGCTGGCCAGGTATTCGCCGGCCTTGAACAGGGGGAAGGCGCCCTTCTCACGCGCCAGGCCGGCAGATTCCAGGTAGGCGGTGTCACGCAGGGTCTCGGCGATGCGCGCGGCCAGGGCGCGCCCGGCTTCGGCATCGTAGCGGATGCCCAGCATCACCAGCGCGCTGCCCAGGCCCAGGAAGCCCAGGCCGACGCGGCGCTTGGCATGGGCTTCGGCGCGCTGCTCGGGCAAAGGCCAGAACGTGATATCGAGCACGTTGTCGAGCATGCGCACGGACAGCCGCACTACTTCCGCGAAGGCCTCGAAATCGAAGCGGGCATCCGCGCCGAAAGGCTGGCGCACGAAGCGGGTCAGGTCGATCGAGCCCAGGTCGCAACAGCCATAGGCGGGCAGCGGCTGCTCCGCGCAAGGGTTGGTGGCCTCGATGCGTTCGCAGTAGTAGAGATTGTTGTCGTCGTTGATATGCGAGAGAAACAGCACGCCGGGCTCGGCATGGTCGTAGGTGGCCTGCATGACCTGGTCCCACAACTGCCGGGCGGGCACGCGGCGGTAGACCCACTGGCCGTCGTCGCGCCGGTAGGCCCCGGCGGCGATGACCTCGGCGCCAGGCTCGGCCTCGTGGACCAGCTCCACCTCGGCGTTGGCCTCGACCGCGCGCATGAAGTCATCGCTGACACCGACCGAGATATTGAAATTGGTCAGGTCCCCCTTGTCCTTGGCGTGGATGAAGGTCTCGATATCCGGATGATCGCAGCGCAACACCCCCATCTGCGCGCCGCGGCGCGATCCCGCCGATTCCACCGTAGCGCAGGATGCGTCGAACACCTTCATGAACGATACCGGCCCCGAGGCGCGCGAATGCGTGCCCCGCACCAGGGCGCCGGCCGGCCGGATCGCCGAAAAGTCATAGCCCACGCCGCCGCCGCGCCGCATGGTCTCGGCCGCTTGCGCCACGGCGGTATAGATGCCGGGCTTGCCGCCGCGCGCCTCGGACACCGAATCCCCCACCGGCTGCACGAAGCAGTTGATCAAGGTGGCCTCGATGCGCGTGCCTGCCGCGGAGTTGATGCGCCCGGCCGGCACGAAGCCCTGCTCCTGTGCCCACAGGAAGCGCTCGGCCCAGCGCTCGCGGTCGGCCGGGGCTTCGGCCTCGGCAAGCGCCCGTGCTACGCGCAGGCGCACATCGGCAATGGTGGCTTCCTCGCCCTTGGCGTACTTCTCCAGCAGGACTTCGGTGGAGATGTCCTGGGGTGGCAGCGTGGCACGGAGCATCTGTTCGTTGGCATTCATCGCTGGTTCTCGCTGGTCTTGCCGGGCTTGTGGCTGCGGTGCCCGCCGGCCTGCACGGTTTCAATATGGCGCTGCCGGGAAGCCCCCGGCCCGCGCCAGCCGATCCATTCATCCGATCAATTTCGAGGGAAATCGCCAGAGCCGCCCGCTCTAGGTTACAATGCGCACCGGACGGGCCTCCTCGCATGGCGGCGCGGTCAACCTGGTCAGGTCGGGAACGAAGCAGCCACAGCCGTTTTCCGCCAGTGCCGAGGGTCAGGCTCGTCCCCCAATTCTTCCTTGCAGCGTACGCTCTGCAATCCCGCCTTTCGCAAGACCTCCCCGTATCATCGAGTATTTGCCGACTCTGGTATTTGCCGGCACTGGTTTTGCCGGCGCACCGCTACGCCCGTGGCCTGTCGCTTCGCGCCTCGCTCGCCAATGCGCGCCGGCCCGCCTATTGTGCCGCGCCGGCCAGCGCATGCCCTGATCCAGGACAAGTCTAGAACAGGGAGCCCTGGCGTGCAGCCTGCAGCGCATCAGCCACGATCCACTCGCCGTCGGCCGTGGCCACGCCCGCCTCGACGCGCCGCCCCGGAAACATCGGCCTGACTGCCGCCACATAGCGCGCAAGCTGCTGTGCGTAGGCTGCATGCTCCTGCGGCAGCAGGCGCAGCTTGTAGTCGATGATCACCACGCGCGCGTCGAACTCCACCAGGCGGTCGATGCGTAGCAGGCGGCCGCGCGCGTCATACAGCTCGACCTCGTTGCGGGCGCTGCGCGCACCCTGCGGGAACAGCAGCGGCCGCAGCGCCGCCGAGTCGAGCATCAGGCGCGCGGCATCCAGCGCGGCCTGCGCCTGCGTCCTCCACAGTTCGCGCGCCTGGGCGTCGCCGCCACCCGCAAGCGGAAACCAGCGCATCACCGTTTCGGGCGCGGGGAATGCCTCGAACGCCTCGGGATAGCGCGTGATGCGCTCGAGCAACGCGTGCAGCAACTCGCCATGACGGGCCGCGTCGGCATCGAACACGATGGCGTGGCTGTCGTCTTCGGCGGGCTCCTGCGCGCTGTCTTCATCCTCCCATTCGTATGCCGGCACCAGCGTGTCCGCCGCCTCGCGGTAGCGCTGACGGAAATCGGCATAGCGCACGCGCGCATCGTTGCCGGCCAGCCGCTCGCCGTCGGCATGGGCCGTCGACGGCGGGCGGGCGTCCACCAACGCGCCGACCCCGGCCGCCTGCAGGCGCGCATACCAGCTGCCGGCGATCTCGCGGTTGCCTTGCGCACTCTCGGCGCTGCGCGATGCGCGCCCCTTTACGCCGCTCACCAGCAAGCCCTGCCGCGCGCGCGTCATCGCGACGTAGAGCAGGTTCCAGTTCTCGCGCTCGGCCAGCGCCGCCTCGGCTTCGAACAGTGGCGCGCGCGCCAGCCCGCGCGTGCTGCGCTTGCCATAGGCGGAGAAATGCACCGGCACCGGCGACGCCGGCGGCCAGTCGACCAGGATGCCGCCGCGGTCGGCGGCGGCGTCGCTGTGGTTGGCATCGAGCAGCACCACGAACGGCGCCTCCAGGCCCTTGGCGGCGTGCACGGTCAGGATGTGCACGGCGTCCAGCGCGCTGTCGGCGACATCGGCATCGGCATCGCCCTCGGCGTCTTCCGCGTTGTCCGCCATGCCACCTTCGTCCGGGCTTTCGCCCTCTTCGCCGCGGCGGATTTCCTGCAGCTCATCGATGAACTTGGGCAGGCTCGGATAGCGCCCACCGTCGAGATCGAGCGAGAGCTTGAGGAAGGCATCGAGGTTGGCCAGCACCTGGTCGCGGATCTCGGCGGGCGCGGCCTCGGCATAGCGCCGGCGCACCTCGCCGCCGTGATAGATATGGTCGATCAGGTCGTGCACCGGGCGGTGCGGCGCCACCTCCAGCCAGTGGCGCAGGCGCGCCACGCCATCGCGCAGCGCCGGGCTGGCAAACTCGGGCAGGCCCTGCTCGCGCAGGCAAGCCCACCAGCCCGGGCGCGGCTCCTGCGCCTGCGCCATGCGCGCGATGGCGACCAGGTCGTCGTCGGTGGCGCCTACCAGCGGACTCTTGAGCACGTGGGCCAGGTCCAGGTCCGACTCCGGCGTCATCAGGAAGGCCAGCAGCGCCGACAGGTCGAGCGCCTCGAGCGTGGCCAGCAGGCCGCCGCGGCGCGGGCTCAGGCAGGGGATGCCAGCCTCGCGGAAGGCACGCTCGTATTGCGCCAGGTGGGTCTTGCGGCGTACCAGCAGATGCATGTCGCTCCAGCGCGCGGGGCGCGCGCCGTCGCTGTCCGCTACCGGCACCGTGGCGCGGATATGGCGCAGCCACGCGGCCACGCGCCTGCCCTCCTCCAGGCGCAGCGAATCGCCCTCGTGCTGGCGCGGCTGGGTCAGGGTGTCGCGGTGGGTGGCGGCGGGCGCGGCATCGCGGGCTTCGTCCGCGCCATCTTCCGCGCCCTCTTCCGTGCCCTCGTGGGATTGCGCCTCGGGCTCGACCAGCGGCAGCAGCCACACCGGGCCGCCGGGCTCGTCCAGCGCGGTGGTCTGGGTCTCGAACAGCGGATAACGGCCGTCGGCGCGCGCGCCATCGAACACGGCATTGACCCAGTCGAGCACCTCGGGCCGGTTGCGGCGCGTGCGGTTGGTGCGCAGCACGGTGGCGCCGAAGCCGGCCTGCAGCATCTCGCTGGCGGCCTGGAACAGCCGCGCGTCGGCGCGGCGGAAACGATAGATGGACTGCTTCGGGTCGCCCACCAGGAACACCGTGGGCCGCTCGCCCAGCCCTGCATAGCCAGCCAGCCAGCCCTGCAGGATGCGCCACTGCAGCGGATTGGTGTCCTGGAACTCGTCGAGCAGCAGGTGACGGTAGCGCGCGTCGAGGCGGACCTGCAGATAGGTGGCGGTTTCTTCGTCGCGCATCAGCTTTGCCGCCAGCCATTCCAGGTCGGCGAAATCCATCGCGCGCTGCTCGGACTTGTGATGCTGGTAGCGCATCAGCAGCGCATCGCCGAGTTCGTAGAGCGCCAGGTTGACGGCCAGCACGGCGGCCTCGCAACGACGCTGCGCCACCCGCTCCAGCGCGGCGCAGAACTCGCCATGCCCGGCCACGAACGCCTCGACCGCGGCTTCACCGCCCAGCGCCTTGGTCAGCGCGGATGTGGCGCGCAGCGAGCGCGGCTTGCCGGCGGCGGTGAAGAACGCATCGCGCAGGACCACGAAGGCGCGCTCGGCGGGCTCGCCGCCTTCGCCGCCGCTCTCGCGCCAGGCGCGGATCGCCATCAGCGCGTCCACCAGGCGCGTGGCGTGAGCCTGCTCGGTCTTGCCGCCGCGCCCCAGTTGCGATGCCATGTCCTGGCAGGCGTCGAGCCAGCTGTCGTCGGCCAGCACCTCGAGCAATACGTCGACGCGCGCGTCGTCGCCGAGATCGGCGGCCAGCGCCTCGGCGGGATCGGTGCTCTCCTTGAAGGCAAGCCACTCGCTGCGCGCATGGAACATGGCATCGAGCAAGGCGCGCGCCTGGAATTCGCCGATGGCGTCCACCAGCTGCTCGAACGCCGCGCGCAGCGCGGCATACGGCGGCGTGGCCAGGGCCTGCCAGAACGGCGCCCACGCCTCGCGCTTCATGCGCAGCGCGTCCTCGCGCAGCGTGGCGCCGGGCACGATGCCCGATGCCAGCKGCGCGCCGCGCAACAGCGTGCCGAACCAGCCATGGAACGTGTCGATCGCCATGCGACCCGGCGCGGCCAGCACCTGCGCATGCAGCCCGCGCGCACGCGGCAGCGCGGCGCGCGCGGCAGCCTCCGGCAGCCCGCGCTGGACCAGCGCGGCAATCACGGCTTCGTCATCGTCGCGCGCGAGCTGCGCCAGCACTTCCAGCAGGCGCTCGCGCATTTCCTCCGCGGCCTTGCGCGTGAAGGTGATGGCGAGGATCTCGTGCGGCGCCGCGCCCGCCAGCAGCAGGCGCAGCAGGCGCGCCACCAGCAGCCAGGTCTTGCCGCTGCCGGCGCAGGCCTCCACCACCACCGAGGCGGCGGGATCGCACGCCGCGCGCGTGAACTCCGCTTCGGCGACCGCTGCGCCGTCGCGCAGATAGGCGTGGATGCTCATGCCCGCCCCCCGACCTGCGGCGGCAATGCCGTGCTCTCCCAGAAGCCCTTGCGGCACAGCCCTCGCGCGGTGCAATAGGTGCATGCGCTGGCGTCGCCGAAGGCCGGCATGGGCGCGTCCTGCCGCAGGCGCATCACGTCCTCGCGCAACTGGCGCGCGAGCCACGCCACGGCGGCATCGAAATCGGGCAGGCCCACCTCGCGCTGGGACGCGGGCGTCCCGTCCCTGGTGCCCTCGAGCGCCACCCAGCTGCCGACCTTCACGTCGGCGCGCAGCAATCCATAGAACGGCAACTGGCAATCCTCTTCCACATCCGCGACCTTGCGCTTGAGGCGCAGCACGCTCTGCGTCTTGTAGTCCAGTACCGCGCGGCTGCCGTCGCGCGCGCGGTCGAGCCGGTCGATGCGGCCGTTGACGCGCAGCGGCTGGCCATCCGGCATGGCCAGGTCGACCGTAGCGTCAAGTTCGCCGCCATCCCAGAACCAGCCTTGCGCCTCGCGCTCGGCCTGCCACGCGACGTAGGACGGCAGCACTTCGCACCAGCGCCGGTAGTAGCCGATGGCGTTGCCGTCCTCGCGCATCAGCGCGCCGAATTCGTGTTCGGAGATTTCGCGCAGCCGCGCCAGGCGCGCATCGTCATGGCGCAGGCCATCCTGCGCGGCCTCGCGGTGATAGCGCAACAGCACGCGGTGCAGCAGTTCGCCGATATCGCGCTTTTCGAGATCGTCGCTGACCACCTCGAGACCAGCCAGGCCGAGCATGCGGCCGGCGAAGAACTGATACGGACAGCGGCGCAGCATGTTGTACGCCTGCGCGCTCCAGCGCGCAGGCACCAGCTCCGATGCCGCCGGGGCCGGCATACCGCCGACCTCGGCAAAGGTGTCGTGCAGCAGCGGCAAGGCGCTGGCCTCGATCGGCACCCCCGCGCGCGAGCACAGCGCGCTGAGCCGCTCGAGCCAGCCCGAGACGTGCTTGGGTTCGCCGCGCGCGCCGAGGCGCTGCCAGGTCAGCATCACGTCGTCGTTGTTGAGCAGTACCTCGGCGAGATCTCGCGCCTGCTGGGCGAAGCGGACTTCGCGGTCTTCCAGCGCGAGCTCGCGGCGCATCTGGTTGGAGAAGAACATCAGCTCGGCCGCGCTCGAAGGCAGCTGGCCATCGTCGCAGCCGACCACCACCACGCCGTCGAAGCGTCGCATGCGCGCGCCGTTGAGCGGCAGGATGGCGATGCGCGCGGAGCCGCTGGCCGACGGCTCCTTGTAGGCCACGGATTCGAGCAGCGCCGACAGCATCGAGCGGAATTCCGCCAGGTCGAGCGTGGCGGCCGCGCCGGTCTCGTCCTGCGGCAGCTCGGCCAGGCGCGCCAGCGCGTCGAGCAACTGGCGGCCGGCGTCGTCCGCGGCCAGGGCCTCGCGCATGCCAAGCGCATCAAGCGTGGCGTCGAGCCGCTCAAGCCAGGTGGAAACCGGCTTCTGCGTGCGGCCGCGCGGCCATTCGCCGGCCTCGGCGGCCAGCCGCTGCACCAGCTCGCAGGCAGCCTCGCGCGCGGCGTGGCGTGCATCTTCGCCGGGCTCGCCGGACGCTTCCGACACTTCGGCCAGGCTGTCGCGCCTGGCCTCCGGCGCGAAGCGCTGCTGCAGGCGGCGCCAGCCACCGCTGATGCCGTCGCGGCGGATCTGCCGCTCGAGCGCGGCGATGGCCGCGCCGCGCCCGGCGAAATCGGGCAAGCAGAACGGGCTCTTGAGCAGGTCGAGCAGCGCCGCGGTATTGCCGTCCTGGTTGAGCAGGTCGAACCAGCGCATCAGCGCCGCGGCGGCGCGCGTGGTGGAAAGCTTCCAGCCGGTTTCATCGCGCACCGGCGCGCCGGCGCGCGCCAGCAAGGCGCGCGCGCGCCGCGCGACCACGCGGTCGTGCGCGACCAGTGCCACGTGGCGCCGGCCTTCGTTGAGCCACTGCACCAGTTGGCCGGCCGCGGCCGCGGCTTCGTCCTCGAAGCGCGCGCTGCCAACCACGCGCACGCGCGGACGCTGCGCCGGCAGGCCGCGTGGCGGCGCGCGGCCTGCCGCGGACGCCTGCGCCCCGGGCAGGCGCGCCTCGGGCCATAGCGCGAGCAAGGTGTCGTACCAGTCGTGAGCCTGCGCGCCATCTCCGGCGCCATTTCCGGCGCCATCCTCCTCGTCCGGCCCTTGCGCCAGTGCGGTCCAGTCGTAGCCGATGCGCATCACCGGCACCAGTTCCGCGGCCTGCTGCAGGAACGCCTCGTCGATCGGCGTGGGCGGCGTGGGGCCCAGCCAGATGACGGGGCCGTCGACGTGCGTGGCGAGCCGGTGCAGCGCGCGGCGGCGCGCCGGCAAGGGATCGTCCGGGCCGGACAAGGCTTGCCAGAAGGCCATCACGATGCGCGCCTCCTCGCCGAGAAAGCGCGATGACAGATGCGCGTAGGTCCGCTCCAGCGCGCCCTGCAGCAAGGCCGCGCGGTCGTCGCCGTCGATATCCTCGTCGCGGATGGCCGCGTCGTCGAGCCAGCGCGCGCTCAGCTCGTCGCTGATGGTGAGCAGCGTCTGCGCCAGGCCCCAGGCGGCGGCTTCGGTCTGGGCGCCGAATGCGCGCCGCAGCCAGTCTTGCGACCGGATGGCCTGCTGCACCGCCAGCAGCCGCGCCGCATGGCTGCGCACCGGCTGCGCGTCGGGCGGCATATCCAGCAGCCAGTGGCCGAGCGTGAGCACGCGCGGCAGCAGGCGCGGCGCACCGGCCGCGCGCGCGGCGGCATCGAGCGCCTGGCGCACGCCGGGGATCTGCGCCGCCGTAGGCACCACCACGTGTGCGGCGGCCTGCTGCTCCCCGCAGCGGTCGAGGAAATACCAGGCCGCGGCGGCGGCCTGCGGCAGGAAGTCGGGACCGGGGCGGAATTGCAGCGAAGTCATGAAACGGAAGTGACGGCCGGAAGGAAGGTCATGGCGATCGCCAGGCGGCGCTCACGGGCGCAGGAACGCAGCCGCCCGTTCCGTCCGCGCGGCGCACGGACAGGTAGCGCGGCTGCATGCCGCGCGCGGGCGACCAGGCGCGCGCAAGCGCGAAGGACGCAGGAAACAGGGGAAGCGCTGGAAACGCCCGGATGCCCCGCTGTCTTCAGCGGCCGGTACCTTCGATGCGGGCGCGGATCTCGCGCGCGGTCTCGAGCAGGCCCTGGTAGCCCGACCGGGCATGTTCGGGGAGGTCGGGATCGCCGATCAGCGCGCCGAGCGTTTCGATCACGCTGTACAGCAGGCCCCTGGCCGCGCCGCCGGCAATGCTGTTCTGCTCCACCGCGCTATTGATATGGTCCAGCGCGTCGCTCAGGTGCGCCACGGTGGGCGACTCTTGCGGATCGGGCTTGGAGGAATTGTCGGTCGTCATGGTCGATGGCCTTGTGTGGTGCGCGTGATTCTATTCTACGCGCCGCAGTGCGCCCGGCTTTGCCTCCTGACATGGAAAAGCCAGATGCCAGGCACACCCGGGTATGTGCACGATAAATCATACGGCGGCGGCCACGGCCCGGGGACGCCATTGAGAAAAGCTCTCGCGCCCATTAATACAATCACTCCACCGGCATGGCATTAGCGGGCAGAATGCATGCAAGCGCCGCCGTGCCGGATCACCCATTCGGATCACCTTTTTCCTGCACGTACGGCAGCGCACTGACAGCTTGGGGGGGCAGGTATTGAATTTCCGTCAACTGGTAACATATCTGCAGCATCCGCCTT
The DNA here is from genome assembly GCF_056397305.1 of Cupriavidus sp. 05N40. Classification (NCBI taxonomy): domain Bacteria; kingdom Pseudomonadati; phylum Pseudomonadota; class Betaproteobacteria; order Burkholderiales; family Burkholderiaceae; genus Cupriavidus; species Cupriavidus sp. 05N40. The sequence continues at coordinate 5,476 of NZ_JBFTND010000161.1, read as the reverse complement.
TCCTGGCCATCCCGTCGCCCGGGACAGCCGGCATCGGGTGAGGCGCCCGCCTACGGGCATGCGCAAACTCGTGTAATGTAGCGGTTCGGCAAATCCCGCCTTCAAAATCAACAGAGCGAAACCAGAGGTTTTCCGCCATGAGTGAACAAATCAAGTATGTGAGCGACGCCTCCTTTGACGCCGACGTGCTCCAGTCCGACAAGCCTGTCCTGCTCGATTTCTGGGCAGAATGGTGCGGTCCTTGCAAGATGATCGCCCCGATCCTGGACGAAGTGGCAAAGGACTACGGCGACAAGCTGCAGATCGCGAAGATCAACGTCGACGAGAACCAGCAAGTGCCGGCCAAGTTCGGCATCCGCGGTATCCCCACGCTGATCCTGTTCAAGAATGGCGCGGTTGCCGCGCAGAAGGTCGGCGCGCTGTCCAAGTCGCAGCTGACCRCATTCCTCGACGGCAATCTGTAAGACGATTGCACGGGGCGCGGCGCCGGCCGGCGCGGCCCCGCTGTAGCCACAATCCGACGTGCGTGCGCCAGCTCTGGCGCACCGGCCGGATTGTGCTAAGATGGCACCAACAACTTCCCCGAGCGTCCGCTCATTTCTTCCCCCCTCTTTAGGTCCAGCCCGTCCGGGCGCCTCTGTACCCCTCGTCTATGCACCTGACAGAACTCAAATCGCTTCACGTGTCTGCGCTTCTCGAAATGGCCGCGACCCTCGAGATCGACAACGCACAGCGGATGCGCAAACAGGAGCTCATGTTTGCCATCCTGAAGAAGCGCGCCAAGCTGGGCGAAACCATCTTTGGCGACGGCACGCTGGAAGTCCTGCCGGACGGATTTGGTTTCCTGCGCTCGCCCGAGACGTCGTACCTGGCGAGCACGGACGATATCTACATCAGCCCTTCGCAGATCCGCCGCTTCAACCTGCATACCGGCGACACCATCGAAGGCGAGGTGCGGACCCCCAAGGACGGCGAGCGCTACTTCGCGCTGGTGAAGGTGGACAAGGTCAACGGCCAGGCGCCTGAAGCGGTGAAGAACCGCATCATGTTCGAGAACCTGACGCCGCTGCACCCGAACCGGCCGCTCACGCTCGAACGCGAAATCCGCGCCGAGGAAAACATCACCGGCCGCATCATCGACATGATCGCGCCGATCGGCCGCGGCCAGCGCGCACTGCTGGTGGCGTCGCCGAAGTCGGGCAAGACCGTGATGCTGCAGCACATCGCCCACGCGATCGCCAACAACCATCCGGAAGCCGACCTGTTCGTGCTGCTGATCGACGAGCGCCCGGAAGAAGTGACGGAAATGCTGCGTTCGGTGCGCGGCGAGGTGGTGGCGTCGACCTTCGACGAACCCGCCATCCGTCACGTGCAGGTCGCCGAAATGGTGATCGAGAAGGCCAAGCGCCTGGTCGAACTCAAGCGCGACGTGGTGATCCTGCTGGACTCCATCACGCGCCTGGCGCGCGCCTACAACACGGTGGTGCCGGCCTCGGGCAAGGTGCTGACCGGCGGTGTGGATGCCAACGCGCTGCAACGCCCGAAGCGTTTCTTCGGCGCCGCGCGTAACCTGGAAGAAGGCGGTTCGCTGACCATCATCGCCACCGCGCTGATCGAAACCGGCAGCCGCATGGACGACGTGATCTACGAAGAGTTCAAGGGCACCGGCAAYATGGAAGTGCACCTCGAGCGCCGCCTGGCCGAGAAGCGCGTCTATCCGTCGATCAACCTGAACAAGTCCGGCACCCGCCGCGAGGAACTGCTGATCAAGCCGGAAATCCTGCAGAAGGTGTGGGTGCTGCGCAAGTTCATCTCCGACATGGACGAAGTGCAGGCCATGGAGTTCATCCTCGACAAGATGAAGGCGACCAAGAACAACGCCGAGTTTTTCGATATGATGCGCAGAGGCGGCTGACCGCTGGCTGTACCGCGCGCCGCGGCGCGCGCGTATCGCACAGAAGGGCGTGCCACGGCACGCCCTTCTGCTTTGCACGCCGCGCCCGCCCGAGGCGCCATCCCGGCACCCTATCTGCAGGAGAATCATGTTCGGCAGACTGAGCCACTTCCTGAAAGACCGCGCGCGCGGACGCAAGCTCGAGCACTACGCCATCCCCGACTCGCTCTGGGAACACACGGTGGCGACGCTGCCGTTCGTGCAGCGCTACGGCGCCGACGACCTCGCCGCGCTGCGCGAGCTTGCCACGCTGTTCATCGCCGAGAAGGAATTCTCCACCGCGCACGACTTGCCGCTTGCCGACGAGATGGTGACCAGCGTGGCGACGCAGGCCTGCGTGCCCATCCTCAAGCTCGGCATCGAGTGGTATCGCGGCTGGCGCGGCATCGTGCTCTATCCGGGCGAGTTCATCATCCGGCGCACCGTCGAGGACGATATCGGCCTCGTGCATGGCGTGGTGGAAGAAGCCAGCGGCGAAGCCTGGGAACATGGGCCGGTGATCCTGTCCTGGCCCGACGTGCGCACGCCGGGAACGGGGACCGGCGGCCGCCACGCCCACCCCGACGACACCTATAACGTCGTCATCCACGAGTTCGCCCACAAGCTCGACATGCTCGACGGCGAGCCGGACGGCGTGCCGCCCTTCTCGCGCGTGCTGCATGCCGGCGTGGACCGCGAGCAATGGGCCGAGACCCTGCTGACCGAATACGACCGCTTCGCCGATGCCTGCGACCGGCAATCCGACCACGCCTGGGACCATCCCGAGCGGCTGCCGCCGGCGCTGCGCGTGATCGACCCCTACGGCTGCGAAGCGCCAAGCGAGTTCTTTGCCGTGGCCTCGGAGACCTTCTTCGTGGAACCGGACAGGCTGCGCAAGCACTGGCCGGCCCTGTATGGCGTACTGTCCACGTTTTACCGCCAGGATCCGGCCTCGATGTGATTCGTCACCGATACGCCGGCATGGCCGGCCAATTCATCCGGGGCGCTCGCAAATCTTGCCCAGCTTTTTGTTTTTCTGCGATAATCCCGGTTTGTCCGTTATCGGCAAGTGGTTCGTTCGCCGCGACACTGCCAGCCCGGTTCCGCCGGAGCTTAGGCAACGGCAGCGCGGCATGCAGCGGACTGGCTACCCAACCTGAAAGGAAGCACCATGAAAGAAGGCATTCACCCGAATTACCGCGAAGTCCTGTTCCACGACGTGTCGAACGACTTCAAGTTCGTGACCCGCTCGACGATCCAGACCCGCGACACGATCGTTCACGAAGGCAAGGAATACCCGCTGGCCAAGATCGAAGTCTCGTCGGAATCGCACCCGTTCTACACCGGCACCCAGAAGATCATGGACACGGCCGGCCGCGTCGAGAAGTTCCGCCAGAAGTTCGGCAGCAAGCTGGGCAAGGCCGCAGCGAAGTAATCCGCTGCGCGAGCCCGCTCGCAGCACGGCCTCGGACGATGCTCCGGCGCCGCGCACCCAAGCAAAGAGGCAGCATCGGCTGCCTCTTTGCTTTTGCATTCTCCGTGCTCTTGCCTTCTTCGCGCCCAGCGCGCCGGCGCAGGCGTAGCCAACCGGAGGCGCCCATTCGGCCGCCCCCAAGCCCCACCGATCCATGAGCGCAGCCAAGACTTCCCGAGTCCACCTCACCGCAGCCGCCACCGGCGCGCTTCCGCGCGGACTGCTGCTGGCCATCTGCATCATCTACGGCCTGGCCGGCCTGTTCGGCCGCGACCCGTGGAAGAATGAGGATGCGGCCGGCTTCGGGGTGATGTGGCAACTGGCTACCGGTGGCGTGCAGGACTGGCTGATGCCGAATATCGTAGGCCGGCCCTATGGCGACGACGGCCCGCTGGTGTTCTGGGTCGGCGCCGCCATGATCCGCCTGTTCGGCGGCTGGCTGGGCGCGCCCGACGCCTCGCGCCTTGCCACGGCGCTGTTCTACTTCGGCACCTGCGCGCTGATCTGGTACGCCACCTATCTGCTCGGCCGCCGCGCCGAGGTCCAGCCCTTTGCCTATGTCTTCGGCGGCCAGCCCAATGCGCGCGACTACGGCCGCACGCTGGCCGACGGCGCGCTGCTGATCTTCCTGGCCTGCGTGGGCCTGGCCATGCGCGGCCACGAAACCACGCCCCAGGTCGGCCAGGTCTGTTTCGTCGCCATGAGCCTGTACGGCATGGTGCGCAGCCTGGACAAGCCGCTGCAGGGCGGGCTCTGGCTGGGCGCCGGGCTCGGCGCGCTGACCCTGTCGAGCGGACCGGTGCTGCCGCTGGTGCTGCTGGCGTCCATCATCGTCTGCGGGCTGGCCTGCAAGCCCCTGCCCCTGCCGCGCATGCTGATGGCCAGCGTGCCGCTGGCGCTGGCCATGGTGGCCGCGTGGATGGCGACCGCCTACCTGGGCGCCACCGACCACAACGATGCGGTGACCTTCATCCGCGAGTGGTCGCGCTACGACCGCCGCACCTACGGCGCGYCCAATGCCATCGCACTCAACTTCGTCGCGCGCAACCTGCTGCTGTTTACCTGGCCGGTCTGGCCGATCGCATGCTGGGCATGGCTGAGCTGGTCGGGCATGCGCCGCGCGCCGCATGTGGCGCTGCCGCTGGCGCTGCTGGTGCCGCCACTGCTGCTGCTGTTCCTGCTGCGCCAGCCCGGCGACGTGCAGTTCATCCTGCTGCTGCCGCCGATGGCGGTGTTGGCCGCCTTCGGCCTGCCCACGCTGACACGCGCCGCCATCAATGCGATCGACTGGTTCGCGCTGCTGTTCTTCACGATCTTCGGCGGCTTCGTCTGGTTCATGTGGATCGCCCGCACGACCGGCCAGCCGCCGCGCATCGCCGCCAACATCCATCGCCTGCTGCCGGGCTTCCAGCAGGACTTCACTGTCAGCGCGGTGGCCTACGCGCTGGTCGTCACGGCGGCCTGGGTGCTGATCGTGCGCTGGCGTCTTTCGCGCGCGCCCAAGCAGATCTGGCGCCCGGTGGTGATCTCGGCTGCCGGCACCACGCTGATGTGGGTGCTGGCCATGACGCTGTGGATGCCGTCGATCAACTATGGCAAGACCTACCGCGACGTGGCCCAGGCCGCGTCGATGGCGCTGCCCGCTACCTACAACTGCGTGCAGCCGATCCGCATGGGCGACGCGCAGCTGGCATCGTTCGCGTACTTCGGCCATATCCGCTTCGGCGGCCCGTCCGATGGCTGCGATATCCTGCTGCGCCACGACGCGGTCGACTATGGCGAGCCGACCAGCATTTCGCATTTCGAATGGCGGCTGATCTGGGAAGGTCGCCGGCCGTCGGACCGCGACGAACGCTTCCGCATGTACCGCCTCGTGGATATGTCGAAGGTGCCGCCAGCCAAGCCGACGCTGCCGCAGCGCCGCTTGCCGCGCCACTCCTAGAACACACTCAACAGTTGCCCGGCCGCGCCCCGGCGCGCCGGCCCATCGGATGAAACTGCTGCAGGATCTCCGCCGCATCGGCGAGCTGGCCGCGCCAGTCCTGGTCGGCCAGCTCGCCGTGATCGCC
>NZ_JBFTND010000160.1:0-17500 GCF_056397305.1 Cupriavidus sp. 05N40 | reverse complement strand
AACCGGCGACGCCCGGCGCCGCGGCGCCGGCCACCACCGCATCGGTCGGCGCGGCCGGGCAGGTGTGGGTCAACAAGACCTCCAAGGTCTACCATTGCGCCGGCTCGCGCTGGTACGGCAAGACCAAGGACGGCGCCTACATGAGCGAGTCGCAGGCCACCGCGCAGGGCTTCCACGCGGATCACGGCAAGGCATGCGGCTGAGGCCGCCGGAGAAATGGCGATGCATCTGATCTGGGTAGTCCTGATTGGCTTCCTGGCCGGCCTGGTGGCGCGCATGCTGACGCCCGGGCGCGGGCCGCGCGGTTTCATCCTGACGTCCGTGCTCGGCATCATCGGTTCGGTTGCCGCGACCTTCCTCGGCCAGGCGCTCGGCTGGTACCGGCCCGGGCAGTCGGCTGGCTTCGTCGGCGCCGTACTGGGCGCGGTGATCCTGCTGGTGCTGTACCACCTGGCGACCAGACGCGACTGACCGTGGCATGAAGCCCGGCAGGCCGTGCGTGCAGAGGCGCGCACGGCGCCGTTGCCTGCGCGCGCCGCGCGCGTTCACGTGGTGGTTCACGTAAGCTGTCCACCTGCCTTCGCGCACTTTCGTGCATTCGTCGCTTCCGACGATGCGTGCCGCGCCGTCATCCCCGAATCTCCATACCACGCCGGACCGGCCGCATCGCGGCCCGCCGGACCTGCGCATCCGCCCCGCCGCATCGCTCGCGCCGGCGCGGATGCTTTCGCAAGAGACAAGACAACGTGGAGACGAGATGAAACTCGATGCATCGGTAACGGCAGTGATCACCGGAGGCGCCTCGGGCCTGGGCGAGGCAACGGCGCGCGCGCTGGCGGCGCAGGGTGTGCGCGTGGCGCTGTTCGACATGAACGCGGAGAAGGGCGAGGCGGTCGCACGCGAACTGGGCGGCGTGTTCTGCCAGGTCAACGTGACGTCGGAGGCCGAGGTCGAAGCCGGCTTCGCCAAGGCGCGCGCCGCGCTGGGGCAGGAACGCATCCTGGTCAACTGCGCGGGCACCGGCGGCGCCATCAAGACGGCATCGCGCTCGAAGGAAGCGCCGGACCAGATCAAGTTCTTCCCCACCGATGCGTTCGAGCGCATCATCCAGATCAACCTGATCGGCTCGTTCCGCTGCCTGACGCGCTCGGCCGCCGGCATGCTCACGCTGGACGCGCGCGACGGCGACCGCGGCGTGATCATCAACACGTCATCCGTGGCCGCGCAGGACGGCCAGATGGGCCAGGCCGCGTATTCCGCCTCCAAGGCCGGCGTGGTCGGCATGACGCTGCCCATCGCGCGCGACCTGTCCGGCGAAGGCATCCGCGTCAACACCATCATGCCCGGCATCTTCAACACGCCGCTGCTGCAGGGCGCGCAGGAACACGTCAAGGCGGCGCTGGCAGCCTCGGTGCCGTTCCCCAAGCGGCTGGGCCAGCCGGAGGAGTTCGCCTCGCTCGCACTGGAGATGTGCCGCAACAGCTATCTCAACGGCGAATCGGTGCGGCTCGACGGTGCCATCCGCATGGCGCCGCGCTGAGCGGGCGCATCCCGCAGAAGCATAGAAGCGCGGAAGCCCGACGCGCGCATGCGGCAAGACCGAGAGAAGGAGATGCCGATGGATTTCAGTTACCTGACCACCCTGCCGCACGCCGTGCGTCATTTCGCGCAGCGGCGGCCAGACGCGGTAGCCTATTCCTTCGAGGGCAGGCTCACCACCTATGCCGAGTTCGACCGGCACACCGACAGCGTGGCCCAGGCGCTGGCGGCCGCCGGCATCGGGCCGGGCGACCGCATCGGCTATGTTGGCAAGAACTGCGACCATTACTTCGAACTGCTGCTGGGCGCGGCCAAGATCGGCGCGGTGATGGCGCCGGCGAGCTGGCGCCTGGCGCCGCCCGAAGTGGGCTTTATCGTCGGCCACGCCGATGCCGTGCTGCTGTTCGTCGGGCCGGAATCGGCGCAGACCATGCGCACGCTGCTGCCTGCGCTGCCGCTGGTGCGCGGCGTGATCGCCATGGAGGGCGGCGAGCCGGACTGGCCGGCCTACCTCGCCTGGCGCGACGCGCATGCGCCGGTGCCACCGGCGCACCGGCCCGCGGCGCATGACGTGGTGCTGCAGCTCTATACCTCCGGCACCACCGGCCGCCCCAAGGGCGCCATGCTGACCCACCGCAACCTCACCGCCGGCACCGAGGCCAGCGAGCGCGAAGACATCACATGGTCGCGCTGGACCGACGACGATGTCTCGCTGGTGGCGATGCCGGTGGCGCATATCGGTGGCTCGGGCTGGGGTTTGCGCAACCTGCTGGCGGGCGCCAAGGGCGTGGTCGCGCGCGAGTTCGATCCCGCCGCGGTGCTGGACTATTTCGAGCGCGAGCGCATCAGCAAGCTGTTCCTGGTACCCGCCGCGATGCAGTTCGTGCTGCGCGACCCGCGTGCGCGCAGCGTCGACTACTCGCGCCTGAAGACGCTGCTCTACGGGGCCGCGCCGATTCCCGCGGCGTTGCTGCGCGAGGGCATCGAAGTCTTCAAGTGCGGCTTCGCCCAGCAGTACGGCATGACGGAGACCACCGGCACCGTGGTGGCGTTGCCGCCCGAAGACCACACCACCGACGACGTGCCGCGCATGCGTGCCGCCGGCAAGCCGCTGCCCGGCGTGGAAGTGGTGGTGGTGGACTGGGAAGGCCGGCGCCTGCCGCCCGGTGAAGTGGGCGAGCTGATGATCCGCTCGCCGCAGAACATGGCAGGCTACTGGAAGCAGCCCGACGAGACCGCGCGCACCATCGATGCCGATGGCTGGCTGCGCACCGGCGACGCCGGCTACCTCGACGCCGAGGGCTATGTCTACATCCACGACCGGGTCAAGGACATGATCATCAGCGGCGGCGAGAACGTCTACCCGGCCGAGGTCGAAAGCGCCATCTACGGCCATCCGCAGGTGGCGGACGTGGCGGTGATCGGCGTGCCCGACGAGAAGTGGGGCGAGGCGGTCAAGGCCATCGTCGTGCCGCGTCCCGGCCAGTCGCCCGACCGCGACAGCATCGTGGCCTGGGCGCGCGAGCGGCTGGCCGGCTTCAAGGTGCCCAAGAGCATCGAGTTCGTCGATGCCTTGCCGCGCAATCCCTCGGGCAAGCTGCTGCGCCGGAAACTGCGCGAGCCGTACTGGGAGGGGTACAGCAGGCGAGTCAACTGAGGCGTCAACTGAAGAGTCAGCTGAAGAGTCAGCTGAAGAGTCAACCGAGCGACGGGGGTGTGACGCTGCGCCCCCGCTTCACGTCATCCTTATGTCACCCGCTTGAAACGTCCGCGGAACACGTTACGTAACGCGTAACGCGAAACGGCCGCGGCAGCCAGGCCGGCAGGCCTGCGGTGCCGGTCCCGGCACCTGCGCCGCAGGCCCCACCGCCTTCCCCCAATGCCTTGCGCCAGGGCCCGGCCCGCACGATGCGCTAGAGTCCCAACACCTGCTTGGCGATGATATTGCGCTGGATCTCGTTGGAGCCGGCGTAGATCGATGCCTTGCGGTAATTGAAGTAGCGCGGCGCCAGCGGCGCGGCATACTCCGGCCCCGCCGCGGGTCCGGCGTCGCGGCCCTGCTGCGCGGCCCAGCCGTCCTGCACGAAGGGCAGCGCGTACGGCCCGGCGGCTTCCACCGCCAGTTCGCTGATGGCCTGGATGGTTTCGGTGCCGACCAGCTTGAGCATGCTGGACGCCGCGCCGATCGAGGTGCCGGACGCCACGCCGGAGAACAGCCGCAGCTCGCTGGCTTCGAGCGCGGCCGCGCGCACGTGGAGTTCGGCCAGCTTGCGGCGGAAGGCGGGATCGTCGAGCAGGCGGCCGCCATCGTCGGCGGCCTCGCTGGCGGCGATGCCGGCCACCTTGGCCAGCTGCTGGCGCAGCATGGGCCCGTAGCTGCCGCCGCGCTCGAACTCGAGCAGGTACTTGGCATAGGTCCAGCCAAGCCCTTCCTCGCCGATGCGGTTCTCCACCGGCACCCGCACGTTCTCGAAGAACACCTGGTTTACTTCCTGCTGGCCGGCCACCGGGCCGTCCAGCGTAGGCAGCGGCGCCACCGTGATGCCCGGCGTGCGCATGTCCACCAGCACGAAGGAGATGCCGTCCTGGCGGCGCGCGTCGCGGCTGGTGCGCACCAGGCAGAACATCCAGTCGGCCCACTGCGCATGCGTGGTCCAGATCTTCGAGCCGTTGAGCAGGTAGTGATCGCCATCGCCGTCGGTGGCGCGGTCGGCGCGCATCTGCAGCGAGGCCAGGTCGGAGCCGGAATTGGGCTCCGAATAGCCCTGGCACCACCAGATGTCCGAGCTGAGGATCGGCGGCAGGAATTTCGCCTTCTGCTCTGGCGTGCCGTATTTCATGATCACCGGCGCCACCATCTTCAGGCCCATCGGCGACACGGTCGGGCAGCCCGCGGCGGCGGTCTCGGCCTGGAACAGGTAGCGCTGGGCGGGAGTCCAGCCGGGCCCGCCGTATTGCTCGGGCCAGTTTGGCGCGGCCCAGCCGCGCGCGTGCAGCTTCTTCTGCCAGCGCACCTGGCCTGCCTTGTCGAGATAGCCGTTCTTGCTGCGCGCCATCAGTGCCTTGAGGCCGTCGTCGTAGGCCTCCGCGATCCAGGCGCGGACCTCGTCGCGGAACTGCAGCTCTTGCGGGGAGAAATCGAGATTCATGGGGTCAGCCTCGGATGGCGTTGGTCAGGCGGCGGCGGGGTGCGCGGGGTACAGCAGGTCGGCGTAGCGGCGCAGGTGGTGATCTGCCGAGCCGAACTGCAGGTCGATGGCCGTGACGCGCTTGAAGTAATGGCCCACCGCGAGTTCCTCGGTCACACCCATGCCGCCGTGGATCTGCACCGCGGCCTGGCCGACCAGCTTGCCGGCCTGCCCGGCATGCGCCTTGGCCGCGCTGGCGGCCAGTGCGCGCCGCTGCGGGTCCGCGCCGGCCTGCATGGCGGCCACCTGGGTCAGCGCGACGGCCTGCTCGAGCTGCACGTACATGTCGGCCATGCGGTGCTGCAGCACCTGGAAGGTGGCGATCGGCACGCCGAACTGCTTGCGCTGGCGCGCGTAGTCCACGGTGTCGCCGAGCATGCGGCTCATGGCGCCGCCGGCTTCGGCGCACAGCGCCACCGCGGCCTCGTCGGACAGGCGCTCGATCAGCGCCAGCGCCTGGCCTTCTGCGCCGAGCAGGGCATCGTCCGGCACGAAGACATTGTCCAGGCGGACCTCGGCGGCGCGCGCTCCGTCCACGGTGGGATAGGCCTGCAGCGCGACCCCCGGCGTGTCGCGGGGGAGCCAGAACAGGCTGATGCCGGCGCGCTCGCGCCGAGTGCCGCCGGTGCGCGCGCTGACCACCAGGTGCGTGGCCCACGGCGCGGCCACCACCACCGCCTTGTGGCCGCTCAGGCGCCAGCCGCCCTGCGCGCGCACGGCGGTACTCTGCACGTCGTGCAGGCAGTAGCGGCTGCGTGGCTCGGCATGCGCCCATGCCACGGTGGCTTCGCCGCCGATGATGGCGGGCAGCCACTGCGCGGCGAGCGCTTCGTTGCCGTGCAGCAAGGCGCCGCCGCCGAGCACCACCGTGGACAGGTAGGGTTCCACCACCAGGTGGCGGCCGAATTGCTCCATCACGATCATGTGCTCGACCGCGCCGCCGCCAAGACCGCCGAAGCGCTCGGGAAAACCCGCGCCCAGCAGGCCAAGCTCCTGCGCCAGCGCCTTCCAGCACGCGGGCCGCCAGCCGGCCGGCGAGCGTACCGCGGCCTGCCTTGCCTCGAAGCCGTAGTGATCGGCCAGGTAGCGCGCGAGCGTGTCGCGCAGCATTGATTGTTCTTCGCTGAATTGGAAATCCACCTTGGGTCCTCGGCGCGGTTGCGGGGTGGCAACCATTATGCGAAGGGCCGCCGCGGTCGCATCGTCGGATGCGACGAATCACCCGCCGCGCGCCGCGCGTTTTTTTGCGGCGCTGCACCAGCGCGCGTTCGTCGCTTCCGACGATGTTCGCGCAAGGCGCCTGTCCCGACAATGGCGCAAGCCATGCCGGCGCCACGCGGTCCCGCTGCGCCAAGCCGGCCATCACGACACTCCAGGAGGGGCAGTCATGCATCCGCATGTTCACGCGCAGCGCTCGCCGGACAAGCCGGCCATCATCATGGCCGGCGGCACCGTGGTCACCTACCGCGAACTCGACGAACGCTCCAACCAGGTGGCGCGGCTGTTCCGCGACCACGGGCTGCAGCCCGGCGACCGGGTCGCCTTCCTGCTGGAGAACCACCCGCGCCTGTTCGAGCTGTGCTGGGGCGCGCAGCGCTCGGGCCTGATCTACGTGTGCATCAGCACCCGCCTCAATGTGGACGACGCGGCGCACATCGTGAACGACAGCGGCGCCAGGATGCTGGTCACCTCGCGCTCGCAGGCCGAGGTCGCGCAGGGACTGGCGGCCAAGGCGCCGGCGCTCGGCACGTGCCTGATGATGGGGGGCACCGCGCCGGGCTTCGCCGCCTACGAGACCACGCTGGCGCAGTATCCCGGCTGGCGCATCGACGACGAATGCGCCGGCACCGACATGCTCTATTCCTCCGGCACCACCGGTCGCCCCAAGGGCGTGTTCACGCCGCCAGCCAGCCAGCAGATCGACGTGGCGGGCTCGCTGGTGCTGATGTGCCAGTCGCTCTACGGCTTCGGCCCCGACATGCGCTACCTCTCGCCCGCGCCGCTGTACCATGCCGCGCCGCTGCGCTACAACATGGCCGTGCAGCAGCTCGGCGGCACCTCGGTGGTGATGGAGCACTTCGATGCCGAGACCTTCCTCGCGCTGCTGGCCCGGCACCGCATCACCCACACCCAGGTCGTGCCGACCATGTTCTCGCGCATGCTCAAGCTGCCCGAGGCCGTGCGCCGCCGCTACGACGTCTCCACGCTGCGCTTCGCCGTGCATGCCGCCGCGCCGTGCCCGGTCGCGGTCAAGGAGCAGATGATCGACTGGTGGGGCCCCATCATCTGGGAGTACTACGCCGGCACCGAGGGCAACGGCTCCACCGCAGTCGGCTCGGCCGACTGGCTCGCCCACAAGGGTACGGTCGGCCGCGCCTCGATCGGCGAACTGCGCATCTGCGAGGACGGCGGCGCGGTGCTGCCGCCGGGCGAGCCCGGCACCATCTATTTCGCCGGCGGGCGCCAGTTCGTCTATCACAACGATCCCGGCAAGACCGCACAGTCGCGCCACCCGGCGCACAGCGACTGGACCACGCTGGGCGACGTGGGCTACGTGGACGAGGAGGGCTTTCTCTACCTGACCGACCGCAAGGCCAACATGATCATCTCCGGCGGCGTCAACATCTACCCGCAGGAGGCGGAGAACCTGCTGATGACCCATCCCAAGGTCATGGACGTGGCGGTGATCGGCGTGCCCAATGAAGACTTCGGCGAGGAGGTCAAGGCGGTGGTGCAGCCGCTGGACATGACGCTGGCCGGGCCGGCGCTGGCCGAGGAGCTGATCGCGTTCTGCCGCGACAACCTGTCGGGCATCAAATGCCCGCGCTCGGTGGATTTCGCCGCGGAGCTGCCGCGCCTGCCCACCGGCAAGCTGGTCAAGCGGCTGCTGCGCGACCGCTACTGGGCCGGGCGGGAGAACAAGCTGGTGTAGATCGCGCCGGAGCCGCCGGCGTTGCCTGACGTTTTTCCCTCCCTCGCCCCCGAGCCCGCTCCCGCAAGCGGGAGAGCGGAGAAATGCACCGGCATGCGCGGCGTCACCGTTGAAGGCGCGCCGGCAGCCTTGCCGGCGTTTACGCCATAATCGGCCGTTCGATCCCTGGCGCATGCGGCGCCAGCAGCCGGCAACCATAAGCCGGAGCGGATCGCGCGGCATCCGCAGCCAGGGTGCCGCCGCCAACAGGAAGACACGGCGAATGGCCACAATCGAGGAGACCAGCGCGGGACAGCAAGGCGCGGCCCGCGCCGCCACACTGGTGGCGAAGCTGCGCCCGCCCATGCTGACCCCGTTTCAGGTGGAGCGCCGCGCCATCTGCGAGGCGGTGTGCGCGGCCGGCTTCGTCAAGCTGGTGCTGGTGCGCGCGCCGGCCGGTTTCGGCAAGACCACCGCCATGCTGCAATGCCGCGCGCGCCTGGATGCCGGCGGCATGGCGACCGCCTGGCTGACGCTGGACCGCGCGGACAACGACGCCACGCGCTTTCTCGGCTCGCTCGAAGCGGCTTTCGAGCAAGTGCTGCGCAAGGCCGGCGCGCCGCAGGCCGCGGCGCTGGCCGCGCCGCTGTCGCCGGGCGAGCATGCGCTCGCGCTGATCGATCGCATGGCCGCGCACGACCGGCCCTTCACGCTGTTCCTGGATGATTTCGAGGCCGTGCAGAACCCTGCCGTGGCGGGGCTGGTGTGGCAGGTGGTGGAACAGCTGCCGCCGGGCGGCCGCCTGGTGATCGGCACGCGCTGGGTGCCGGAGTCCGGCCTGGCCCGGCTGCGCGCGCGCGGCGAGCTGCTGGAGATCGAGCCGGCGCAGCTGCGCTTCACCGCCGAGGAGACCGACGCCTTCCTGCGCGGCGCGCGCGGCCTCTCGCTGCAGCCGGCGGCGGTGTCTACGCTGCACCGGCGCACCGAAGGGTGGGCCACCGCGCTGTGGCTGGCCTCGGTCGCGCTGGAGCGGCGCGGGCCGCCCGATGCCTTCATCGCCGGCTTCTCGGGCTCCAACGCGGCCATCGCCGATTACCTGGTCGAAGACGTCTACCTGCACCTGCCTGAGGCCGTGCGCGCCTTCCTGCTGCGCACCTCCATCCTCGACCAGCTCAGCGGGCCGCTGTGCGACGCCGTGTGCGGCACCACCGACAGCGATGACATCCTGGCCTGGCTGGAGCGCGCCAACCTGTTCGTGATGCCGCTCGACGGCGAGCGCCATGGCGGCAGCGCGGACAGCCCGGCGCAGGCCGGCACGCGCTGGTATCGCTATCACAGCCTGTTCTCCAGCTTCCTGCGCGCGCAGCTCCACCAGGTCATGCCGGCCGAAGTGCCGGCGCTGCAGATGGCGGCTTCGCGCTGGTACGAGGCGCAGGGCCGGCCGGTGCCGGCCATCGAGCATGCGCTGGCTGCCGGCGCCGTGGCCCATGCGCTGCCGCTGCTGGCGGACAGCGTGGACGACCTGCTGGCCCAGGGCCGCATGCGCCTGCTGACGCGCTGGCTGGACGCGGTGCCGCCCGGGGAGATGGCAGCCTGGCCGAAGCTGCAGATCGCGCATGTGTGGGCGCTGTCGTTTACGCGCGGCCCGGCCGATGCCATCGCGCTGCTGCAGACCATCCCGCTGGACGGCGCCGAAGGCGACCTGCGCGCCCATGTGCGCGCGCTGCGCCATATGCTGCTCAACATGATGGACCGCTTCGACGAGGCGCGCGCCTGCAGCCGCGACGACCCGCTGCCGCTGCCCATGGGCTACCCCTTCCCGGACTCCATCCTCGCCACCTCGATGGCGCGCATGGCCGCGGTCATGGGCGACTACCGCGAGGCGCGCCGCCTGCTGGGCCTGGCCCGCCAGGTGGTGCGCGGCTCCGACAGCAATTTCAACAAGATCTTCTCGGAGTCGGTCGAAGGGCTGATCGACCTGCGCCAGGGGCGCCTGCAGCAGGCGCTGGCGCGCTTTCGCATTGCCGCCAGCACCATGCTGCCCAACCGCTACGGGCCCACCAACGGCAACGCCATGGCCTGCATCCTGCTGGCCGAGGCGCTCTACGAGATCAACGACCGCGAGCGCGCCGAGCGCCTGCTCAACGTCTACGTGCCGCTGGCGCGCGACCTCGGCCTGCCGGACCAGATCATCAGCGGCCATACGGTGCTGGCACGCATCGCCTGCGAGCGCGGCGACATCGACGGCGCGCACGAATGGCTGGCCGCGCTCGAACATCTGGGCCACCACCGCGGCCTGCCGCGCCTGGTGCAGGGCGCCATGCTCGAGCGCGCGCGCCTGGCCTTGCTGCAGGGCAACGGCCATGCCGCCGGCGAGGCGATCCAGCACGCCGCGGACCCGGCGCTGTGGCGCAGCCGCCCCGGCGCCGGCGCGGTCAGTTCCTTCGCCAACGATGTGGAAGACGTGGCCATGGGCCGCCTGCGCCTGGCGGCGTTCGCCGAGCCTGCCGCCGCCACCTGCGAAGCCATCGCGGCGGAGCTGGCCGCGGCCGGGCACGCCCAGCTGATGCGGCGCGCGCTCAAGCTGCGCGTACTGCTGGCGCTGGCCTGCCAGCGCTGCGGCGATAGCGCCCGGGCCCAGCAGGTCATGGGCGACGCCCTGCGCTTCGGTGCGGCGGAAGGATTTATCCGGATCTTCGCCGACGAGGGCGCGCCGGCCCGCCGCCTGGCGGCCGACGCCTGCACGCGTGCCGGCATCGCGTTGCCCGCTGCCTATGTGGAGCGGCTGCTGCAAGCTTGCGGCGGTGCGCCCGACGCGGCCGGCACGGCCGATTGCGCCGCCCGGCAGGCCCGCCGCGACCTGCTCGAGCCGCTCACGCCCAAGGAGCAGAAGGTGCTGCAGTTGCTGGCCGAAGGCTTCTCCAACGTCGCCATGGCCGAGCGCCTGTTCGTCTCGGAGACCACGGTGCGCACGCACTTGCGCAATATCAGCGCCAAGCTGCGCGCCAGCAACCGCACGCAGGCGGTGGCCATCGCCCGGCAACTGGGACTGCTGTAGGGCACGCCACGCGCGCGTCGCGCGGCCGGCCCCGGCCGCGCCATAGCACACCGCTGCCACACCGCTGCCACACCGCTGCCACACCGGTGCCACACCCCACTTCGCGGCACGCCACGCCCGTTGCCGCTGCCGTACACTACGTGCCGTCCCCGGCGCGCCGGGGACGTGTCCGGCGCCGAGCCAAGCACCGGATGCAAAGCGCACACGCGCGCCGGGGATGGTCTGCGCACCAGCGGAACGAACGGAATGCAGGCAGGCGGCATCCCTGGTCAATACAAAAAACAACAGACAAGGAGTGAAGGATGTCCCCAGACCTCAGCGCCGACGCGCTCGAAGGGCAGGCCCGCACGCCGTTCCTGTCCAAGGAGCGGATCGTCGCGRCCCCCGGTTTCAATCGCTGGCTGGTGCCGCCCGCGGCATTGGCGATCCACCTGTGCATCGGCATGGCCTACGGCTTCTCGGTGTTCTGGCTGCCGCTGTCGCGCGCCATCGGCATCGCCGAGCCGCTGCGCTGCGGCGCCGATGTCGGTTTCCTGCAGGAACTGTTCGTCACCGGCTGCGACTGGAAGGTCTCCACGCTGGGCTGGATGTACACGCTGTTCTTCGTGCTGCTGGGCAGCTCGGCCGCGATCTGGGGCGGCTGGCTGGAACGCGCCGGCCCGCGCAAGGCCGGCGTGGTCAGCGCGCTGTGCTGGTGCGGCGGCATGCTGATCTCGGCGCTGGGCATCCACCTGCACCAGTTCTGGCTGATGCTGCTGGGGTCGGGCGTGATCGGCGGCATCGGGCTCGGGCTGGGCTATATCTCGCCGGTCAGCACGCTGATCAAATGGTTCCCGGACAAGCGCGGCATGGCCACCGGCATGGCCATCATGGGCTTCGGCGGCGGCGCGATGATCGGCTCCCCGCTGGCGGCCGAGTTGATGGCGAAGTTCGCGTCGCCTGCCAGCGTAGGGGTGGCGCAGACCTTCACCGTGATGGCGGTGGTCTACTTCGTGTTCATGATGGGCGGCGCACTGTCCTACCGCGTGCCGCCTACCGGCTGGACCCCGGCGGGCTGGACCGCGCCCGCCAGCCGTGCGGCCAATGCCATGATCACGGCGCACCATGTGCATGTGAAGCGCGTGTGGGGCATACCGCAGTTCTGGCTGGTCTGGATGGTGCTGTGCATGAACGTGTCGGCCGGCATCGGCGTGATCGGCATGGCCAGTCCCATGCTGCAGGAAGTCTTCGGCGGCAGCCTGATCGGCGTGGCCGGGCGCTTCGGTGAACTCGGCAAGAGCCAGCTGGCCGCCATCGCCGTGGTGGCGGCGGGCTTCACCGCGCTGCTGAGCCTGTTCAATATCGGCGGACGCTTCGTCTGGGCCAGCCTGTCCGACAAGCTCGGCCGCAAGATGACGTATATGGTGTTCTTCGTGCTGGGCGGCCTGCTGTACGCGAGCATCCCCACGCTGGCGGCCAGCGGCCAGAAGCTGCTGTTCGTGGGCGCGGTCTGCGTGATCGTCAGCATGTACGGCGGCGGCTTCGCCACCGTGCCGGCCTACCTGGCCGACCTGTTCGGCACGCAGATGGTCGGCGCCATCCACGGCCGCCTGCTCACCGCTTGGGCCACGGCCGGCATCCTGGGCCCGGTGGTGGTCAACTACATGCGCGACTACCAGCTCGGCCTCGGCCTGCCGCGCGAGCAGGTCTACAACCAGACCATGTACATCCTCGTCGGCATGTTGTTCATCGGCCTGGTGTGCAACCTGCTGGTGCGCCCGGTCAATCCCAAGTACTTCATGACCGAGGCCGAGCTGGCCGAGGAAAAGCGCCTGGCGCATGACCGCGCGCAGGCCGTCACGGGCGGCCCGGTCGCGCGTCCCGGCGGGCAGGCCGGCGGCGGCGTGGCCTGGCTGGCGTGGGCCGCCGTGTGCGTGCCGCTGGCCTGGGGTATCTACCGTACGGCGCTGAGCGTCGCGACGTTCTTCCATTGAACGGAGCCGGCGGCCGCCCGTTCAGGGTGTGCCGCCCGGCAGCAGGGCCACGGCGGTGTCGCGCGGCGCGGCGCTCCGGGGTTTGCCGCCGCCTTCCGCCCCGTGGTCGTTCTCCTCCTCCTCTTCTTCTTCCTCCTCTTCACCATCGTCCGCGTCGATGCCGGTCAGCGCCGGCGGCACGCCCGTGCGCGCGCCCCACGCGTAGATGCACAGGGCGATTGCGGCGACCAGCGCAGTGTCCCAGGGATGGGCGACCACGCCGGTCCCGCCGAAGTCTCCCAGGTACGACGCCAGCATGATCAGCACATAGAAGGCGATCAGCCAGAGCGAGCTGCGCACCTGCTGGCGCAGCCCGACCCGCTGGGTCGGCACGGCACGCCAGCACAGCAGGTAGGCCGCGAACATCGCGATCTGCAGGCCGAGCAGCCACGACACCGTCCCCCAGCCAGACCAGTACACGATTAKCGCCGCGACGATGAAGGAGACCGGCCCCAGCAGCGCCAGGCCCTTGACGCGAAACGGCCGGTGCAGCCCGGGCGCATTGCGCCGCAGCGCGGCCACGGTGACCGGGGCAATGGCGTAGCTGAGCACCAGCGCGGCGGACACCACATTGATCATGGCTTCCCATGAGGGGAACGGCAGCGTCCAGAACACCGACAGCGCGAAGGTCAGCCACAGCGCGGGGCGCGGGATGCCGGAGGCGGCGTCGATGCGTGTGAACAGCTTGAAGAACGTGCCGCCGCGCGCCCAGCCGTACACCACGCGCGGCGTGGCGTTCATGTAGATGTTGCCGGTGCCGCTGGGGGAGATGACCGCATCGGACACCACCAGGACGGCCAGCCAGCCGATGCCGAGCGCCAGCGCGATGTCGTGGTAAGGCAGCGCGAAGGCCTTGCCCATGCCGGCCCAGCCCTGCGCCACGGTGGCGGCCGGCACGCCGCCCAGGAAGGCTAGCTGCAGCAGCACGTAGATCAGCGTGGAAAGCAGGACCGAGAGAATCAGCGCGATGGGGATGGTGCGCTGGGGCGAGCGCACTTCGCTGGCCACCGAGATGATCGGCGTGAGGCCGAGATACGCGAAGATGATGCCGCCCGCGGACACCGCGGCCTGGACGCCGGACAGGCCGAACGGCGCGAAGCCGTGCGCCTGCAGGTTGGCCGGCTCGAAATGCGTGAACAGCACCACGATGACCAGCAGCGGCACCAGGAACTTGAATATGCTGATCACGTTGTTGGCGCGCGCGAAGGTCTTGACGCTGTAGTAGTTGAGCGCGAAGAACAGGCACAGCATCAGCAGTTGTACCGTCCAGCCGGCCAGCGTGGGACTGCTCGACCCCGGCTGGCTCAGCCACGGGAACCACGCGGCGGCATACTGGCGCGCGGCCACCACCTCGATCGCGATCAGGCTGGAGAAGGCGATCAGCGTGATCAGTCCCATCAGGTAGCCCAGCAGCGGGCCGTGCGAGAACACCGGGTAGCGGATGATGCCGCCAGCGCGCGGCAGCGCCGCGCCGAGCTCGCAATAGACGATGCCGAGCAGCAGCACGGCGAAGCCGCCCAGCAGCCAGGAAAGGATGCCGGCGGGGCCGGCGATGGCGGATACATGGCTGGCCGCGAACAGCCAGCCGGAACCGAAGATGGCGCCCAGGCCGATAAACGTGAGATCGGTCAGGGAGAGTTGCCGTTTGAACTTGCCTTGCACTGGGGGCATATGGGCTCCTGTGGCATCGGTAAGAAGGGCCGCCGCGCACGCCGGCCGCGGCGGCGCATGCGGGAAGCCGCCGGCGCTGCCGGCGGTGGCGGCGGTGGCGGATTTCGCGGGTTGCCGCTGCCGCGGCGGCGCTCAGAGCCCCACGTCGGGCAGCGCGGGTCGGGTGGCCAGGGCCAGCCCGACCACGGCTTCGACATGCGCGCGCGCCTCCCCCTGCAGTGCCAGGCGCGGCGGGCGCGTGACGGCGCTGCCGCGGCCGGCCAGCGCCTCGCACAGCTTGATGCATTGCACGAGGTCGGGACGCGCGTCCAGGTGCAGCAGCGGCATGAACCAGCGGTACAGCGCCAGCGCCTCGTCATGGCGCCGCTGCATGGCCAGCCGGAACAGCGTCTCGCCTTCCTTCGGG
Organism: Cupriavidus sp. 05N40; assembly: GCF_056397305.1. Taxonomy (NCBI): domain Bacteria; kingdom Pseudomonadati; phylum Pseudomonadota; class Betaproteobacteria; order Burkholderiales; family Burkholderiaceae; genus Cupriavidus; species Cupriavidus sp. 05N40. Next base: position 2,715 of record NZ_JBFTND010000160.1, on the reverse strand, counting down.
AACGCATTGGACATGCCGGAGACCCAGCCCTCGGCGCCCACGGCGATGCTCTCGAGCACCACGTCGTCGAGCCCGGCAAACAGCACGAAACGGTCGCCCACGGCGTTGCGCAGATCGGTGAAGCGGCGCGTGTCGCCGGACGAGTCCTTGAAGCAGACGATGTTCTCGCAGTCGGCCAGGGAAACCAGGATGTCGGGCGTGATGTCGCTGCGGTAGGCCAGCGGATTGTTGTAGATCATCACCGGCAGGTCGGTGGCGGTGGCGATGCTGCGCAGGTGCGCCGCCGCTTCGTGCGGCTGGGCGGAGTAGACCAGCGCCGGCATCACCATGACGCCGTCCACGCCGGCCCGTGCCGCCTCGGCCACCATGTCGCGCGCGAAGGCCGTGGTCAGCTCGGCGATGCCCGCGATCACGGGCACGCGCCCCCCCGCGGCGTCCCTGGCGGCCTCCATTACCTCGATCTTCTCGCGCGCGCTCAGCGAGGTGTTCTCGCCCACGGTGCCGCACACCACGAGCCCCGATACACCGTCCTCCACCAGGTTGCACATCACCTTGTGGGTCGCCTCGATATCCAGCGTGCAGTCCGCCTCGAACTGCGTGCTGACGGCGGGGAACACACCGCTCCAGTGCGGCTTGCCGCGGGTTGTCTTGCTGCTCATCGTGTCGTCTCCTGTGGTTGGCATGGGAGCGGCGCCATCAGGGCGCCGCCCGGGAATCAGCACACAGGTTCGCAGTTGCGCGCGCTTCCCGCTTGAGGCTTTTTGCCTGGAAGGCCGACGAAATCGGCACATCGGCATGCCGGCACACCGGCACACCGGCACACCGGCACCGCGTCGCGTCGTCAGCCCGATGCCGCCTGYGGGCGGAACTGCCGCGGCGTCAGGCCGGTATGCGCCTTGAACTGCCGGCTGAAGGCGCTGTGATCGGTGTAGCCGCATTCGAGCGCGATCTCGGTGATCGGCATGCCGGTGGACAGCAGTTCGGAGGCACGTTCCAGGCGCACCTTGTGGATCATCTGCCGCGGCGTCAGGTGGAAGATGCGCTTGCAGTAGCGTTCGAGCTGCGCCGCGGACAGGCCGGCCAGGCTGGTCAGCTCGGACAGCAGGATGGGCCGTGCATAGTGTTCGCGGATATAGGTGTCGACCGCCGCCAGGCGCTGGTAGGCCGGGTGCGCTTCGCGCGCGAGCTGCAGGTCGTGGGAGATGCCGGCCATGCCGATGATGCGCCCGCGCTCGTCGTGCACGGGGTGTTTGTAGGTCATGCACCAGCCCGCCTCGCGCGCGGGATAGAGGTGCAGTTCGAGCTGTCCGGAGATGACGTCACCGGTATCGAGCACGTGCCGGTCCTGCTCCATGTAGCGCTGGCCGAGGTAGGCCGGAAAGACCTCGGCCGAGGTCTTTCCGAGCAGCGGATCGACGCGTTTGAACCCGCAGCGCGTGGCCAGCGTCAGGTTGGCGACCAGGTAGCGCGCGGCCCTGTCCTTGATGAAGAACACCACGTTGGGAATCGCGTTGAGCAGCGGCGTGACCAGCGCGATGGCATCGAGCAGCGCATCCATGTCGCGCGGGCGCTGCCTGGCGTTGCCGGCGCAGATGGCAGCCAGGTGCGCGACGTGGGCGGGCGGCAGGCCGCGCAATCCGTCGTCGCTGCCGTCATGGCCATCCTCGCCGGCCTCATCCCGGCGCGGGGACGGCACGGGCCGCCAGGATGCGGCGGCAGCGGAACACATCGAAGGGGAGGGCGGGTGGGGCATGTCGTCTCCTGATGGCGCTTGTGGGTCCAACCATAAACCATGCCGTGCGCGCTCAAGGCGCGCTCGGGCCGTCGTCCAGCATCAAGGTGCCGATGCGCGCGGGCGACAGCGGCGGACGCGGCGCGGGCAACGGCCAGCCGAGCAGCACGCGCGCGGCGCTGGCGCAGATGCGGCCCTGGCAGGCGCCCATGCCGCAGCGGCTCTGCATCCTGGCGTGCCATGCATCGGGCTGCGCCCGGATGGCGCCGAGCGGGACGTCCTCGCAGCGGCACACCAGCGTGTCGGCTTGCGCCGCCTGCCTGTGCGCGGGGTCCAGCACGAAGGTCGCCTGCACCAGCGCGGCGAACCCGCGCCAGTACGCGCGCCGCCGGAACAGCTTGCCCGCACGCGTTGCGTCTGCCGCGGAGGCGTGGCCCGCGATGGCGCCTTCGACCAGGGCCAGCTCGCTGCCGCCGATGCCGGTGCATTCGCCGGCGGCGTAGATCCGGTCCATGCTGGTCCGCTGGAGCGCGTCGACCACAATGGCGTCGGAGCCGGGATCGATCTGGCAGCCCAGCAGCGCGGCAAGGCCGGTGTCGGGCACCAGGCCGAAGCCGCATGCCAGGCGGTCGCACGGCAACTCCACGCGCCGGTCGCCCCGGCGCAGGCGCACCGCGCGCAGGCGGTCGTCGCCGAGCGCGGCTTCCACCAGGACGCCCGTGCGGTAGCGGTGGTCCACCAGCATGCCGGCTTGCAGCGCCTTGCCCGGCCAGCGCCAAAGCGCGCTGCCGAAGCGCAGCACGCGCGCCAGCGGCGCCTGCTCGGCGATGCGCACGACCAGCGCGCCATGGCGGCGGGCGGTCGCCGCGGCGGCAAGCAGCAGCGGGCCGCTGCCGGCGATGACGGTGCGCTCGCCCTGCACGGGCATGCCCGCCTTGATCAGCGCCTGCAGGCCGCCGGCGCCAGTGACGCCGGGCAAGGTC
>NZ_JBFTND010000159.1:0-17624 GCF_056397305.1 Cupriavidus sp. 05N40 | reverse complement strand
GCGTGAACTCCTGCTCCCAATAGCGCAGCACATGCGGCTTGACAGCGCAAAGCTCGCTGACTTCGCCGATGGTGAAGTAGCGCTTGGCGGGAATCGGCGGCAACGAAATGCGTTCGCTGGGTCTTTCCGACATACGGTGAATGGGCGGGCTTCAGGCCGTGCCGGCAGTGGTTGTGGTGTCCGCGCAGGCAGGCACGCGGACGTGCGAGCCGATGCGGATCGGCAGATAGCTGGACAGGATAGCGACTGGCCGTGCTGCTGGCAAACGATCAGCCCGGCACCGCCAGGCCGGCGCGCTCTTCCACCAGGCCCTTGAGCTTCTGGCTGGCGTGGAAGGTCACCACGCGCCGTGCGGTGATGGGAATGATCTCGCCGGTCTTGGGATTGCGCCCGGGGCGTTGCGGCTTGTCTCGCAACTGGAAGTTGCCGAAGCCGGACAGCTTGACGCTGTCGCCATGTTCCAGCGCTTCGCGAATCACGTCGAAGAAGGCCTCGACCATGTCCTTGGATTCGCGCTTGTTGAGACCGACCTGGTCGAACAGCATTTCGGCGAGTTCGGCCTTGGTGAGCGTGGGTACCTCGGCTGCGCGGGCGTCGGAGGCCTCGTCATCGAGAGATGCTGCCTGCCGGTCGCCTGCCTCACCCATTGCTGCGGCCATGAGATGCGCGTGTCGATCGTTCATTGTCATTCAGTGTGCGATCCGCCCGGATGCGGAGGTCCGGGCGCTCCATTGTCATGTCAGCTGGTGGATCAGCCGCGCAGCCGCGCCTGGAATGCGGCGCCTGCGGCTTCGACCATGCAACGCACCGCGCTGTCGACGGTTTCGTCCTGGAGGGTCGCCCCAGTATCTTGCAAGGTCAGGCGGAACGCAAGGCTTTTCTCGTCCGCGCCGATGGCCGCCGAAGCCGCCTTCGGGCGGAATTCGTCGAACAGCACGAGGCTCTGGCAGTAGCGGCCGTAGCCTTGTTTTTCCAGGGCATCGCGCATGGCGTCGAGCAGGTCCTGCACGCGCACGGGCTGCTTCACCACCAGCGCCAGGTCGCGCACGGCGGCCGGGAACTTGGAGATTTCGGTGTAGCCCGGCAGCCCTGCTTCGCGCAGCGCCTGCAGGTCCAGCTCGAACACCACCGGCGCCTGGCTGAGCTCATACTCCTGCAGCCAGCGCGGATGYAGTTCGCCGATCACGCCGGCCACCTTGCCGTCGATCACCACTTGCGCGGCCCGGCCCGGATGCAGCGCGGGATGCGAGACCGGCTCGAAGCGCGCCACGCGCGGATGCAGCAGCGCCTCGACATCGCCCTTGACGTCGAAGAAGTCCACCGGGCGCGTTGCCACGCCCCATTGCTCTTCAGAGGCCGGGCCATAGGCGATGCCACCTGCCACCATCGGCTGACGATAGCCGGCCACGGTCAGTCCGCCGTCCGCCACCGATGCATCGCGATGGAACACGCGGCCCACCTCGAACATGCGCACGCGCGCGGCCTTGCGGTTGAGGTTGTAGCGCACCTTGTCGAGCAGGCCGCCGATCAGCGTCGAGCGCATCACCGCAAGCTGGCTGGCGATCGGGTTGAGCAGGCGGATCGGATTGTCGTTGCTGGCGAAGTCGCGTTCCCACTTCTCTTCGACGAAGGCGAAGTTGATCACTTCCTGGTAGTCGCGCGCGGCGATCGCGTGGCGCACCACGTGGGTGGAGCGGCGCGCCTCGTCGGTCGGGCGCATCTCGCTCTCGGCCACCGGAGGACGTGCCGGGATGCGCTCGAAGCCGTAGATGCGGGCCACTTCCTCGATCAGGTCTTCCTCGATCTCGATGTCGAAGCGGTAGCTCGGCGGCGTCACCACGAACACCTCGCCATCCGCGCCCTGCTCGCGCGTGAAGGAGAGCTGCAGGCGCTGGAACACGTCGGCGATTTCCGCCGGCGACAGTTCGATGCCGAGCACGCGCTCGGCGCGCGCCACGCGCAGATGCACCGGCTTGCGCTGCGGCAGGTTGACGACCTGGTCGTCGACCGGGCCGGCCTGGCCGCCGCAGATGTCGAGGATGAGCGCGCTGATGCGCTCGATGTGCTCGACCGTGGTGGCGTAGTCCACGCCGCGCTCGAAGCGGTGTCCGGCATCGGTCGCGAAATTGAAGCGGCGCGAGCGGCCCTGGATCGCTTCCGGCCACCAGAAGGCGGCTTCGAGGTAGATGTTGGTGGTGTCGAGCGTGACCGCGGTGCTGTCGCCGCCCATGATGCCGGCCAGGCTCTCGATTTCCTTGTCGTCGGCGATCACGCCGACCTGCTCGTCGAGTTCCACGGTATTGCCGTTGAGCAGCTTGAGCTGTTCACCCTTGCGGGCCCAGCGCACGTCCAGCCCGCCGTGGATCTTGTCCAGGTCGAACACGTGCGACGGGCGGCCCAGTTCGAGCATCACGTAGTTGGAGATGTCCACCAGCGCCGAGATGCTGCGCTGGCCGGCGCGCTCGAGGCGCTGGACCATCCATGCCGGCGTGGCCGCGCGTGCGTTCACGCCGCGGATCACGCGGCCGGAGAAACGGCCGCACAGGTCGGGCGCCGACACCTTGACCGGCAGCTTGTCGGCCAGCGTCACTGCGACCGGCTTCATCTCCGGCAGCGTCAGCGCCGCGCCGGTGAGCGCGGCGACTTCGCGCGCCACGCCGTGGATCGACAGGCAGTCCGCCTTGTTGGGCGTGAGCTTGATGACGAAGACCTGGTCATCCAGGTCCAGGTACTGGCGGATGTCCTGGCCGATCTTTGCATCCTCGGGCAGGATCATCAGGCCGCCGTGGTCTTCCGACAGCTTGAGCTCGCGCGCGGAGCACAGCATGCCGAAGCTGTCTACGCCGCGCAGCTTGCCCACCTTGATCTCGAACGGCTTGCCGCCCGCCTCGGACGGCGGCAGCACCGCGCCGACCAGCGCGCACGGCACCAGGATGCCGGGCGCCACGTTGGGCGCGCCGCACACGATCTGCAGCGTCTCGCCGGTGCCGGCATCGACCTGGCAGACATTGAGGCGGTCGGCGTTGGGATGGCGTTCGGTGGAGAGCACGCGGGCCACCACCACCTTGTCGAACGGCGGCGCGACCGGACCGACCTCTTCCACTTCGAGCCCGGCCATGGTCAGGCTGTGCGAGAGCGCATCGGTGGAGATCTTGTCGGGATTGACGAAACTGCGAAGCCAGGATTCCGAGAATTGCATGGCGCTTCTGATCCGGTAAGTATTCTGTTCTGTTGAGTCGGTGACGTAATGCTCGGACGCGTGCGCGGCCTCAGGCGAACTGGCGCAGGAAACGCGCGTCGCCTTCGAAGAACAGGCGCAGGTCGTTGATGCCGTAGCGGAGCATGGTCAGGYGTTCGAGGCCGGAGCCGAAGGCGAAGCCGATGTAGCGCTCGGGGTCCAGCCCCATGTTGCGCAGCACGTTCGGGTGCACCTGGCCCGAGCCGGAGATCTCCAGCCACTTGCCCGCATTTTTCCCCTCCTCGAAGGCCATGTCGATTTCCGCCGACGGCTCCGTGAACGGGAAATACGACGGGCGGAAGCGCACCTGGATGTCATCGCGCTCGAAGAACTTGCGCAGGAAATCTGCGTAGACGCCCTTGAGGTCGGCAAAGCTCACGTCCTCGCCGATCCACAGGCCTTCGACCTGGTTGAACATGGGCGAGTGCGTGGCGTCGCTGTCGACGCGGTAGGTGCGCCCCGGGCAGATCACCTTGATCGGCGGCATGTCGCGGCCCTTGTACTTCTCCACGTGCATGCGCGCATAGCGGACCTGCATCGGGCTGGTGTGGGTGCGCAACAGCAGGAGCTTGTCCTCGCTGTCGCGGCCGTCCACGTAGAAGGTGTCCTGCATCGAACGGGCCGGATGGTTGTCCGGATTGTTCAACGCGGTGAAGTTCATCCAGTCGGTCTCGATCTCGGGGCCGTCGGCCACGTCAAAGCCGACCGAGCCGAAGATCTGCTCGACGCGTTCCCAGGTACGCATCACCGGGTGCAGGCTGCCGCGCGCCACCGCGCGGCCGGGCAGCGTCACGTCGATGGCCTCGGCGGCCAGCCGCGCGTTCATCAGTGCATCGGCCAGCGCCTGGCGGCGCGCGTTCAGCGCGGCTTCGACCCGCTGCTTGGCCTGGTTGATGCGCGCGCCTTCGCTCTTGCGCGTTTCCGGGTCGAGCTTGCCGAGGCTCTTGAGCAACTCGGTAAGCGCGCCGGTCTTGCCGAGAAAGCGGGCTTTCTCGTTTTCCAGCGTGGCGTTGTCGTTGGCGGCGGCGAAGGCGGCCTGGGCGTCGGCGACGATTTGATCCGGATCCAGAGACATGGCGGCGGTCGGCGATAGATTTGGCGTCCGGGTCACGCGGGGCCCGGGCGTGGGGTTGGCACTAAGTGCGATGTAGATGCCGGGCCCCGCGCGGCACCGGGCGGCGCGGAGCTCGTTTCGGATGCCGTCTTGCCCACCGCGCTTCGCAGCCCGGCGTAGCACACGCAAAAACGGCATTCGAAATAAAAACGGGGCTCGGTGAGGAGCCCCGTTTCTTGCAGGTCCGCCGGAAGTCGAGTCCGGTGGAGATGCTGTCGACCTTGCGGTCGGTGCTTGCCCCCGGCCTGCCACGCGGTTAGCGCGGCAGGCCGGAGCCGGCATCAGGCAACGGAGGCTTTCACCTGGTTGACGATGGCGGCAAAGGCAGGCTTGTCATGGATAGCCATGTCCGACAGCACCTTGCGGTCCAGTTCAATCGAGGCCTTCTTCAGACCGTTCATGAACACGCTGTAGGTCATGCCATGCTCGCGCGTAGCAGCATTGATACGCGCAATCCACAGAGCGCGGAACACGCGCTTCTTGTTGCGGCGATCGCGGTACGCGTACTGGCCAGCACGCATGACCGCCTGCTTGGCGATACGGTAGACGTTATTGCGACGGCCGCGGTAACCCTTGGCAGCGTCAATGACTTTCTTGTGGCGGGCCCGTGCAGTGACCCCACGCTTTACTCGAGGCATGAAATGCTCCTTTCGTTTTCGTTAGGGGTTATGCGTAAGGCATCATTGCGCGAACGGACTTCAGGTTCGTCTCATGGACGTCCTGGGTGCCGCGCAGTTGACGCTTATTCTTGGTGGTCTTCTTGGTCAGAATGTGACGCTTGAAGGCCTGGCCACGCTTGAACGAACCATTCGGACGCGCAGTAAAGCGCTTGGAAGCGCTTTTCTTGGTCTTCATCTTCGGCATGAAAAACTCCAGCTCTTTGACATGCATGCAGGTGGCCGGCTAGCGCCGACGCTTGCATAACCCGCATCCACTTATTGTTGCGCGAGGCCGCGAGCGGCCATCTGCGCTGCATTCGCACGCCGCCACGCCCGGCGGAATTCTCCACCGGGCCGCGGCAACGCGCAGAATCTTACTTCTTCTTCTTGGGAGCCAGCACCATCACCATCTGGCGCCCTTCCATCTTCGGCATCTGCTCGACCTGGCCGACTTCTTCCAGATCCGCCTTCAGGCGTTCGAGCACACGCGCGCCGATTTCCTGGTGCGCCATCTCACGGCCGCGGAAACGCAGCGTGATCTTGGTCTTGTCGCCGTCTTCAAGGAAGCGCTTAAGGTTGCGCAGCTTGACGTTGTAGTCGCCATCATCCGTACCCGGCCGGAACTTGACTTCCTTGACCTGGATGATCTTCTGCTTCAACTTGGCGTCGTGCGCGCGCTTGGCTTCCTCGTACTTGAACTTGCCGTAGTCCATGATACGGGCAACCGGAGGCACCGCGGTCGGCGCGATCTCCACCAAGTCCAAGTCCTTATCCTCAGCCAGGCGAAGCGCGTCCATGAACTTGACGATGCCGAGTTGCTCATTATCAACCCCGACCAGGCGCAATTCGGGTGCGCTGATTTCGCGATTGATGCGATGACCTTTGTCTGTAGCGATGTTGCGTTACCTCAAGAAGACAAAAAACAAGCCGTGCTCATCCCATCAGGCTTTGCTGGCAACGTCCTGTTGCAGACGCTCCACAAACGCGGAAACAGGCATCACACCCAGATCCGCATTGCCACGGGCACGCACGGCCACTTGATTGGCATCCCGCTCCTTGTCGCCCACCACTAGCAGGTAGGGAATCTTCTGAAGGGAATGCTCGCGGATTTTATACGTAATTTTCTCGTTACGCAAATCCGCCTTAGCCCTAAATCCTTGTTTTTGCAGAAGTTGCACGACGTTTTCGGCATATTCTGCCTGTGAGTCGGCAATATTCAGCACTACGACCTGATCCGGCGCCAGCCAGGCTGGCAGCGCGCCCGCATGGTTTTCCAGCAGGATGCCCAGGAAGCGCTCGAAGGAGCCCAGGATGGCCCGGTGCAGCATCACGGGACGCTTGCGCGAATTGTCCTCGGAGACGTATTCCGCACCCAGGCGCTCCGGCAGCACCAGGTCGAGCTGCAGCGTACCGCACTGCCACGAGCGGCCGATGGCATCCTTGATGTGGTATTCGACCTTCGGGCCGTAGAAGGCACCCTCGCCCGGCAGTTCTTCCCACTCCACGCCGCAGGCRCGCARCGCCAGSCGCAGGCCTTCCTCGGCGTGATCCCASAYCTCGTCCGAACCGGCGCGCTGCTCGGGGCGCAGCGACAACTTGACCGCCACGTCCTTGAAGCCGAAGTCGTCGTAGACGGAGAAGGCCAGCTCGTTGAAAGCCTTGGCCTCGGCGACGATCTGCTCTTCGGTGCAGAAGATATGCGCATCATCCTGCACGAAACCGCGCACGCGCATCAGGCCGTGCAGCGCGCCCGAGGGCTCGTTGCGGTGGCAGGCGCCGAACTCGGCCAGGCGCAGCGGCAGGTCGCGGTAGGAGCGCAGGCCGTGGTTGAAGATCTGCACGTGGCCGGGACAGTTCATCGGCTTGATCGCGTAGTCGCGCTTCTCCGACTCCGTGACGAACATGTTCTCCTTGTAGTTCTGCCAGTGGCCCGACTTCTCCCACAGCGAACGGTCCATCACCTGCGGCGTGCGCACTTCCTCATAACCGGCCTGCGTCAGGCGGCCGCGCATGTATTGCTCCACCGCCTGCCACACCTGCCAGCCCTTCGGGTGCCAGAACACCATGCCAGGCGCCTCTTCCTGCAGGTGGAATAGGTCGAGCAGCTTGCCCAGCTTGCGGTGGTCGCGCTTCTCGGCTTCCTCCAGCATGTGCAGGTAGGCTTCCTGGTCTTCCTTCTTGGCCCAGGCCGTGCCGTAGATACGCTGSAGCATCTCGTTSTTGGCRTCGCCGCGCCAGTAGGCGCCRGCCACCTTCATCAGCTTGAAGACCTTSAGCTTGCCCRTGGAWGGCACGTGCGGSCCGCGGCACAGGTCGACGAACTCGCCTTCGCGGTACAGGCCGATTTCCTGGTCCTGCGGAATCGAGGCAATGATCTCGGCCTTGTACTTCTCGCCCATCGACTCGAACAGCTTCACCGCCTCGTCGCGACTCCAGACCTCGCGCGTCACCTTCTCGTCCTTCTTGGCGAGCTCGGCCATCTTCTTCTCGATGGCAACGAGGTCCTCGGGCGTGAAGGGGCGCTTGTAGGCGAAGTCGTAGTAGAAGCCGTTCTCGATCACCGGACCGATCGTCACCTGCGCTTCCGGATACAACTCCTTGACGGCGTAGGCCAGCAAGTGCGCCGTCGAATGGCGGATCACGTCGACGCCGTCGGCGTCCTTGTCAGTCACGATGGCCAGGCCGGCGTCCTGCTCGATCAGGTAGCTCGTGTCGACCATGCGGCCGTCCACCTTGCCGGCCAGGGCCGCCTTGGCCAGGCCGGCGCCAATGCTCTGCGCCACTTCTGCGACCGTCACCGGGCCGGGAAACTCGCGGCGGGAACCATCCGGCAGCGTGATTGCGATCATCTTGCACCTCATCAGGAATCCGCCCGCCGGTCTCGTTGTCTCGGCAAGCGGATGAAAAGCATCTTGTAGCACCGGGCGACCATGCATCGGCACGGGCCAGGCAGCGGGGACTTTCACCCGGTCGGATCCACCGGGGACCGGGCAGCATATCAGGCAGCTAACGAGCGACAGACGAAAAAAAACGCAGCCAAGGCTGCGTTATTCTCAATTCAACCCCGGACGATCCGGGATCAAGGCGCACCTCGACTACTGTCGCTAATTAGCGGTAGTAGTTCGCGATGTCTTCATCATGGCGCCTTCCATTCCTGTGAACGGGTTGAACCGGGTACTGCGATACTGCGTTTGCTGCTGCTTACTGCCAAGCTACTTCTTGCTGCAATGCTTTTGGTAGGCTCGATTGGACTCGAACCAACGACCCCCACCATGTCAAGGTGGTGCTCTAACCAGCTGAGCTACGAGCCTACTGCCACACTACTGCCGCCTTACTTCATTACTTCATTACTTCTTTTTCTGCTGCACGCTAGTGCACTACCAGAATTGCTTACCACTGCGAATTCATTGGTAGGCTCGATTGGACTCGAACCAACGACCCCCACCATGTCAAGGTGGTGCTCTAACCAGCTGAGCTACGAGCCTAGCGAAAGCGCGAGTATAGCATCACTTTCTTTTCGCCTGCAAGACCCCTGCCACGTCTTCTATCAATCCGAGTGCGCGCTGCAACTGCGTCGCCTCCGACACCTCGGCCGTGAACTGCATGCGCGCCACGCCCTTGCTCGACAGCGTCTTCACGCCGGTAACATTGATCTTCTCGCGCGACAGCACTTCGGAGATATCGCGCAGCAGGCCTTGCCGGTCGACTGCCTCCACGTGGATGTCCACCGGATACACCGCATCGCTCTTCTTGCCCCACTCGGTCTGGATCACGCGCTCCGGCGCGCGCGCCGAAAGCTGGCAGAACGTGTGGCAGTTGCGGCGGTGAATGGAGACGCCGCGCCCGCGCGTGACGAAGCCGACGATATCGTCCGGCGGCGCCGGCTTGCAGCACCTGGACATCTGCGTCATCAGCGAGTCCACGCCCACCACCAGCACGCCGCTCTTGGCGCCACGCGCCACGCTGGTGGCGCGGCTCTTCTTGGTGACGGCCTCTTCCTCGCTCAGCGCGGTGACGGGCCCCGCGCCTTCCGGATGGCGCAGGGCCTGCTCCACATGGCGCAGGCTGAATTCTTCCTTGGCGACGGCAGCGAACAGGTCGTCCGGCGTCTTGAAGCCAAGCCGCGTGGCCAGGTCGTCGAGGTTGACCGCGGTCTTGCCTTCGCGCTGCAGCGACTTGTCGATCAGCGCCCGCCCCTGCGAAATGGTCTCCTGCGAGTCGAGCGCGTTGAACCAGGCCCGCACCTTGGCCCGCGCGCGCGGCGCGGCAAGATAGCCGAGCTCGGCGTTGAGCCAGTCGCGCGACGGCCCGCCCTGCTTGACGGCGATGATCTCCACCGTCTGCCCGTTCTTGAGCGGCGTATTGAGCGGCACCATGGTGCCGTCCGCGCGCGCGCCGCGGCAGCGGTGGCCCAGGTCGGTATGCAGGTAGTAGGCAAAGTCCACCGGCGTGGCGCCCTGCGGCAGCGCGACCACGCGCGCCTGCGGCGTCAGCACGTAGATGTGGTCGTCGATGGCGGCGTGCTTGAGCTGCTCCCACGATTCATCGTGCGCCACCGAGTGGTCGGCGTCGTCTTTCCAGGCCAGCAGCTGGCGCAGCCAGGCGATCTTCTCGTCGTAGCGCTCGCTGGCCGAGAACTGGCCGCTATAGCCCTTGGAACCGGCCTCCTTGTAGCGCCAGTGCGCCGCCACGCCGTACTCGGCGAAATGATGCATCTCCTGGGTGCGGATCTGCACCTCGAAGGCGCGCCCGTCGTCGCCGATCACCACYGTGTGCAGCGACTTGTAGCCGTTGGACTTGGGCCGGGAGATATAGTCATCGAACTCGCGCGGGATCGGCTGCCAGATATGGTGCACGATGCCCAGCACGGTGTAGCAATCCTTGATGTCGTCCACGATCACGCGGAAGGCGCGCACGTCGTAGAGGTCGGCAAAGTCGAGTTCCTTGCCGCGCATCTTCTTCCAGATGCTGTAGATATGCTTAGGCCGGCCCGTCACCTCGGCGCGGATGCCGGCCGTCTCGAGCTCGGATTGCAGCCGCGCGATGGCGCTGGCGATATAGCCCTCGCGCTCGATGCGCTTCTCGTCGAGCAGCCTGGCGATGCGCTTGTRGGTATCGGGCTGCTCGAAGCGGAATGCCAGGTCCTCCAGCTCCCACTTCATCTGCCAGATACCGAGCCGGTTGGCCAGCGGCGCGTAGATGTCCAGCGTTTCGCGCGCCACCCCGGGCAGCGGCTGCGCCTTGACCTGCGCCAGCCAGCGCAGCGTCTGCAGGCGCGAGGCCAGCCGCACCAGCACCACGCGGATATCCTGCGCGAAGGCAAGCAGCATCTTGCGCAGCGCTTCCACCTGTTCCTGGCGCGCGGCGATCTCGTCCTTGGTCGTTTCCGGCGCCCCGCTGTGGCCCACCGCGATGGCGCCGATGCGCAGCAGCTGGCGCACGCCCTTGACCAGCCGCGCGACTTCCTCGCCGAAGCGTGGCTCGATTTCCGCCTCGCAGCCAGGCACGAAGGCCGCCACCGCAAACAGGCACGCGGCGGCGCGCGCGGCATCGTCGACGCGCAGGCCGTCGAGCACCTTCAGCATGCCCTCGGCATGCGTCAGCACGGGCTCCCCGGTCGGCAGCAGCGCGGCGCTGCCGCGCTCGCGCACATAGGCCAGCGCCCGCTCCACCAGTCCGGCATCGGGCGTACCGGCAACCTGCCCGGTCAGGTCAGTCGACGTCACCATCTTGCAGCACCAGCCCTCACTTGAGCGCGGCGGTCACGACCACTTCGATCAGGTACTGCGGATTGGCCAGGCGCGCTTCCACCGTAGCGCGCGGCGGCGTGTGGCCCTGCACCACCCACTCGTCCCACACCTCGTTCATCTCGCCGATGTTGTCCACATTGGTAAGGAAGATCTGGCATGAGAGGATCCGGCTCTTGTCGCTGCCGGCTTCGTTGAGCAGCCGCTCGATATGGCCCAGCACCTCGCGGGTCTGGCCACGCAGGTCGGCGGCGGGATCGACTTCCGGCACCTGGCCGGCAAGGTAGACCACGCCGTTGTAGATCGCGTATTCGGACAGGCGCTTGCCCACGTGGGCGCGCTTCAGTTCATCGGTACTCATGGCAATACTCTGGTCTCTGATGCTTGGTTCATTCGCTTGAAAGGCGGCCGGCCCCGGCCGGCCTCAGGCCGCGCCCAGGAAAAACTGCTTGGCGATGGCCACCTGCGCCGGATCGATGAAGGTCGGCGCATGGCCCACATCCTGCACCTCCACGGCACTGACATTGCGCCCGCGCGCCACCATCTCGGCCACGGTCTCGCGCGTGAGCAGGTCGGACTGGGCGCCGCGCACCACCAGCGTCGGCGCCTGGATGGCCTCGAACATATGCCACAGCGCCGCCTCGCCCGCCGCCACCTGCTCGGGCGTGGTCTCGCGGAACGGCAGCGCCATCGCCGGATCGTAATGCAAGCCCCATTCCAGGCCTTCGGCGCCCTGCACCGGCTTGAGGATGGCGCCGTTGAGCTCGCGCCACTGCTCGGGCGTATGCCGGCCGAACGAGGCGCTGATGGTCTGCAGGTAGGCCAGGCCTTCCTCGAAGGTCTTGAAGCGCACCGGCAGGCCCAGGTAGGCGCCGATCCGCTCCACCGCCGAGGCCGCCAGGCGCGGGCCCACGTCGTTGAGCAGCAGCTTGCGCACCGGCGACTTGGGCAGGCCGGCCAGGCCCATGCCGATCAGCCCGCCCATCGAGGTGCCGAACCAGTCGACCTGCTCGACGTTGAGCCGCGCGATCAGCGTGATCATGTCCGACGCGTACTGCGGCACGACATAGCGGCGCGGATCGGCCAGCCAGTCCGAGCGGCCGCGCCCGACCACGTCGGGGCAGACCACGCGGTACTCACCGCACAGCGCGGCCGCCACGGTATCGAAATCGCGGCCGGTGCGCGTCAGGCCATGCACGCACATCAGGACACGGGGATTGGCGGGGTCGCCCCACTCGTGATACGCCATGCGGTGGAGCCCCGCCGGGCTGATGCACTGGACGAAGCCGAGGCGCGGACTGGCTGACATCTGAACTCCCTGGCAAGACGTTATCGAAGCAGCGCCGCCGGCAGGCGGCGCGCGATTGGGCAAAGCTGGATTGTACGCTGCAGCAGTTACAATGCCACAGCATCGGGCTGGCGCCGCCACGCATGCGCTGCCAGCGCGCGCAGCCGCGATCTTCGGACAACCACACTCCCGCGTCCATTACATTTTCCGACGGAGACATCCATGCTTGAAGGCAAGACGGCACTGGTCACTGGCTCGACCAGCGGTATCGGTCTGGGCATCGCGCAGGCGCTCGCCGCCCAAGGCGCCAATATCATCGTCAACGGCTTCGGCGACGCCGAGGCCGCCAAGCGCGAAATCGCGCAAGCCGGCGCGCAAGCCGGCGCGGGCATCCGCGTGGGCTACCACGGCGCCGACATGAGCAAGTCCGCCGAGATCGAGGACATGATGCGCTACGCCGAGGCGGAATTCGGCGGTGCCGACATCCTCGTCAACAACGCCGGCATCCAGCACGTCGCCAATATCGAGGATTTCCCGCCCGAGCGCTGGGATGCCATCATCGCCATCAACCTGACCTCCGCCTTCCACACCACGCGCCTGGCGCTGCCCGGCATGAAGCGCAAGGACTGGGGCCGCATCATCAATATCGCCTCCGTCCACGGCCTGGTGGCGTCGGCGCAGAAGTCGGCCTACGTGGCCGCCAAGCACGGCATCGTCGGCTTCACCAAGGTGACCGCGCTGGAGACCGCGCAGACCGGCGTTACCGCCAATGCGATCTGCCCGGGCTGGGTGCTGACCCCGCTGGTGCAAAAACAGGTGGAAGCGCGCGCGCAGAAGGACGGCATCCCGGTGGAACAGGCCAAGCAGGACCTGGTCATCGAGAAGCAGCCGTCCGGCCAGTTCGTCACGCCGGAGGAGCTCGGCGCGCTGGCGGTGTTCCTCTCCAGCGATGCCGCGCGCCAGGTGCGCGGCGTGGCCTGGAACATGGACGGCGGCTGGGTGGCGCAGTAAGCGCAGGGAGCCGCCATRCAAAGACGCCGCTTCATCGGGGCCCTGGCGACGGGCGCCACCGCCGCGCTTGCGCTGCGCGGCGCCCAGGCCGCGCCGGTGCTGGCCATCGAAGTCTTCAAGAACCCGGATTGCGGCTGCTGCGAAGGCTGGGTCGAGCACTTGCGGGCGAATGGCTTCGCCGTCACGGTGCGCAATGTGGACGATACGGAACCGCATCGCGCGCGGGCCGGCATTCCCGCGCGCTTCGGATCCTGCCACACCGGGCGCATCGCCGGCTACGGCATCGAGGGGCATGTGCCCGCGGCCGACATCAAGCGGCTGCTGGCCGCCAAGCCTGATGCCGCGGGCCTCGCGGTGCCGGGCATGCCGGTCGGCTCGCCGGGCATGGAACAAGGCCCGCGCAAGGACCCGTTCGACGTCCTGCTGATCCGCAGGGATGGCGCAGCCTCGGTCTTCGCCAGCTACAACCGGCGCAGCGCATAAGGCAAGAATGGCCGCGTCGCGGCCATTCCGGGGTGCGGGCGAGGCCCGTGCGAGCGCCATCTCCGCGCTGGTATGCTCCCCGCTCCCGCAAGCGGGAACGGGGAGACTACACATGGCATTGCTGCCATCGGCAGATCAGAGCAGCGTCGCGCCGGTCTTGCTCTGGATCTCTTCGCGGCTTACGCCAGGCGCCGTTTCCACCAGCTTGAGACCTGCATCGGTGATGTCGATCACGCCGAGGTCGGTGATGATGCGGTTGATCACGCCCACGCCCGTCAGCGGCAGGTTGCAGGACTTCAGGATCTTGATGTCTTCGCTGCCGTCCTTCTTCTTGGCGGTGTGCTCCATCAGCACCACCACACGGCCGACGCCGGCAACGAGGTCCATCGCGCCACCCATGCCCTTGACCATCTTGCCCGGGATCATCCAGTTGGCCAGGTCGCCGCGCTCGCTGACCTGCATCGCACCCAGGATGGCCAGGTTGATATGACCGCCGCGGATCATCGCGAACGAGTCCGCCGAGGAGAAGATCGACGAGCCCGGCAGCGTGGTCRCGGTCTGCTTGCCGGCGTTGATCATGTCGGCGTCGACTTCCGCCTCGGTCGGGAACGGGCCGATGCCAAGCAGGCCGTTCTCGGATTGCAGCCACACCTCCATCCCTGCCGGGACGTGGTTTGCCACCAGGGTCGGCAGGCCGATACCCAGGTTGACGTAGAAGCCGTCCTGCAGTTCGGTCGCGGCGCGCGCCGCCATTTCGTCACGTGTCCATGCCATGATGTCTCTCCTCAGCTGGCGGCACGCACGGTGCGCTGCTCGATGCGTTTCTCGGGGGTGGCGTTCACCACGATGCGCTGCACGAAAATGCCCGGCGTATGGACCTCGTCCGGGTCCAGCGTGCCGGTCTCGACCAGGTGCTCGACCTCGACCAGGGTGACCTTGCCCGCCATCGCGCACATCGGGTTGAAGTTGCGCGCCGTGCGGCGGAATACCAGGTTGCCTGCGCGGTCCGCCTTGTAGGCCTTGACCAGCGCCACGTCGGCAGTCAGGGCGCGCTCCATCACGTATTGCTGCCCGTCGAACTCGCGGATTTCCTTGCCTTCCGCGACGATGGTGCCGACGCCGGTCTTGGTAAAGAAAGCCGGGATGCCCGAGCCGCCGGCGCGCAGCTTCTCGGCAAGCGTGCCCTGCGGCGTGAATTCCAGCTCCAGTTCACCGGCCAGGTACTGGCGCTCGAACTCCTTGTTCTCGCCCACGTAGGACGAGATCATCTTCCTGATCTGGCGCGTGGCGAGCAGCATGCCCAGGCCGAAGCCATCCACGCCGGCGTTGTTCGAGATGCAGGTTAGCTGCTTGGCGCCGCTGTCGCGCAGCGCCTCGATCAGAGCCTCGGGGATGCCGCACAGRCCGAARCCGCCSACSGCGATCGTCTGGCCGTCGCGGACGACGCCCGCGAGCGCCTCTGCGGCGCTGGCGTAGACCTTGTTCATCTTTATCTCCTTCCTCGGTGATTTTCCTGTCGCTGCGCCCGCCTTCCGGAGTGCCGCCGGCGAGCCACGCAGGGAAATTGTAACGGTACAATCGGGCGGAGATCGCCCGCTGCCCAACGTCCGACAGCATACGCATGGGCGGCATCCCGCGCCAATACGTAAAACTACATAAGCCAATGTCCGCCATCGACTACCAGACCGCCTTCCAGCTCGCCCCCGTCGGACTCGTGCTGTCGCGCGAGCGCGTGATAGAGGACTGCAACGACGAGCTGTGCCGCATCTTCGGCACCACGCGGCAGGCACTGCTCGGGGAATCGTTCCAGGTACTCTACCCCACCGCCGACGAATTCGAGCGCACCGGCGCACGGATCGTGCCGATCATGAACGCAAAGGGAGCCTACTCGGACGAGCGCATCATGAAGCGCGCCGGAGGCGAACTGTTCTGGTGCCACGTCACCGGCCGCTCGCTGGACCGACAGACTCCGCTTGGCGCGGGCATCTGGACCTTCGAGGATCTCTCGCAGAAGCGTCCCGTCACCGCCGAACTGACGGCGCGCGAGCGCGATATTGCCGCGCAGCTGGTGGACGGCAAGACCAGCAAGCAGATCGGCAAGCTGCTGTCGATCAGCCCGCGCACCGTGGACATCTACCGTGCGCGCCTGATGAAGAAATACGGGGCCCACACCGCGGTGGACCTGGTGCAGCGCCTGGTCAACCACTGAGCGGCGCGGTAGCGCCCCGCCCGGCCCTACGCCATCAGCGCCCGGATCGCCGCCGGTACCGGAACCGATTTTTCCGCCTCGTAGTCGCACCACACCACCTTGGCGCCGCCCTCGGCGTAGACCACGTCAGGCTGGTCCGTGCGGCGGATCTCCATGCGGGTCTCGAAGCTGGTGCGGCCCAGTTCGCCGGCGGACATGCGGCACTCGATGTCGCCGGGATAGCGCAGCTGCCGGATAAAGGTCATGTGCGCATTGATGATGACCGGGCCGTGGCCGGCGGCATCCTTGCCGCCATGCCCGAGCGACTCGAACCAGGCGATGCGCGCCTGTTCCAGGTAGCGGAAGTAGACCGTGTTGTTGACATGGCCCATGGCGTCCATGTCGCCCCACCGGATGGGCATGCGCAGAGTGAATACGGGTTTCATGGCCGCTAGCCTACCACCCGTGGCGCGTTGCTTCCATCGGCCAAAGCGATGATTCCAGGCCTCAGCCGCCGCTCAGGCGGGTGTGCGCGGGCAATTCGAATGGCGTATCGGGCGGCAGGTAGGCAGACGCGCTGGGACGTGGCCAGCCCTCGAAGGCGCCGGACTCCGGCGCCTCGTCGTCGCCGGCCGGATCGACGGCAACGCCGTAGTGCCCGAAATCGTTGCGGCTGGCCACGGCTCGCGCCGGCACCGGCCGCGGCCGCATCGGCAACCGGGGCTCGACCTGCGGCGCATTCGCGGCGGGGGCGGCGGCACCGAGTGGGACGGGAGGCCGGGCGGCGGCGGCAAATGCCGAAACCAGCGGCGACACGGCCGCAACGGCCGCGACGGCCTCGGGGACGAAGGACGGGACAGCTTCCGGCTCGCCCTGCGCCACGGGCACCGGCACCGGCGATTGCGGGGCAACCACAGCCGGCGTCTCCGGGGCAGCCACAGCCGGCGCCTGCTTCGTCAGGACGGCCGGCGAGGCTTCGTCGCGCAACGCCACGCTGGCAAGCCAGGCCACCAGCACCAGCATGCCCCCGCCCAGGGTGCCGGCCACCAGGCTGCGCTGCCGCGCCAGGCGCAGCACGCGTGCCTGGCGCGGTCCGGCTTCCGCCAGATGCCGCCTGACGGCGGCGGTGCGCATGGCCTCAAGCGACTCGCGCACCGCGAAATTCGTACCCCACGGCGGCGGCACGTCATGGCTTGCCGGCAACGGCGAGGCGCCGGAAGCCGGGCTGGAAGCTCGGTTGGCAGCTGGACTGGTGACAGATCTGGCGAGAGAGCTGGAACGGGACACGGCGTACCCCCTGGAGCGCGATGGCGACACAGTCTCGCCGGCCCGTCCGGAAGAAACTGTCAGCGCAGGATCTTAGGCCCGCGACGACGGCATGCGATTCGGACGAAACGCATTCTGGCTGGGGAAAATTCGGAAAACGCCGCCAGCGGAGGACGGCTTCGGCATCAGCCGCAGGGGAGGCGGGATGGGCTCCACCCGCGGCGCCACCGGCGGCAAGTCCGGCGGATCGGGACGAACTGCCGGCAGCCCGCGCCACAGGTGGCGGGCGGCCCGGCCGCTCAGTGGCGCGGCTGGCGGCTGCCGTGCGCCGGCGGCGAGGCCAGGCCAGAATCCACCAGCGAAGACTCCATGCGGCGGATCTGCTGCTGCAACTGATCCAGACGGACGCGCGAAGCACGGCTCTCGACTTCGGCGCTCTGCACTTCGGCACGGTTGGCCTGCTGCTCTTCGGCAATGCGCTGGCGCTGGGCCTGCATCACCCGCAGGTCTTCATTGAGGGCGTTGGCACGCGCCTCGGTGTCCTGCAAGGCACGGTCATAGGCACGCTTCTGCGATGCCAGCACCTGGCGCCGGATATCATCGCTGGCCCAGGCCGCGCTCTGCCTGGTC
>NZ_JBFTND010000158.1:0-17646 GCF_056397305.1 Cupriavidus sp. 05N40 | reverse complement strand
CACGTGAAAACCAAACGTTGGGCATCGAGGACTTGTCTGTGCAGGGAATGACWGCAAGCGCCAAGGGGAGTGTCGACAAACCRGGAAGAAATGTCCGTCAAAAGGCTGGCCTGAACCGCGCCATTCTCGACGTGGCATTTGGGGAGATTCGTCGCCAGATCGARTACAAGAGCRCTTGGTATGGGACAACRCTAGTGACKGCGGATCGCTTCTTTCCTAGCTCAAAGCGYTGCTCATGCTGCGGCGAGGTAAATTCGGCTTTGACGTTAARGGATCGAGAGTGGACTTGCGTAAGCTGTGAAACGCGCCATGACAGGGACTTTAACGCGAGCGTAAACCTTGAACAAATGATTTCACTACCCGGGGCTATCGGGAAAGTTAAGCCTGTCAGATACGAGCCTGGTCAGTCAGGGGGTTCGGGGCAGGAACCGGACGCGCACATTTGTGCACGTTTTGGATAGCAGCTATTGGCGACTTCTGCGCGATGAATCCGTGGTGGGCATTTTGATAGACAACACAGATCAATCGATCGAAAAATACAAATTAACGAATGAATCGGGGGACCTTATACTCCGCTCAACAACAAGGACGATAGGTGGAGACAACCATGCAAAAGACAGCCAGATTCGTTTCGCTTGCCTTGCTAATCGCTTCCGGCCTCGGAATGCATGGGGTGGCATTGGCGGCTGAAGGCTATCCGTCCAAACCGATTCACTTTATTGTGCCGTACCCGCCTGGCGGGCCGACGGACCTGATGGCGCGGCTGCTGCAAGCCAGCATGCAGTTGCGGCTTGGGGTGCCGGTAGTTGTGGAAAGCCGCCCCGGGGCTGGGGGAAATATCGGTACGAGCGCGGTGGCAAAGGCCGCACCGGATGGCTATACGATCCTGCTTGCCGCAAGTGGCCCGATGGCGGTCAACCCGACGCTGTACAAGCAACTTTCGTACAACCCGCTGACTGAACTGGCTCCGGTCATACAGATTTCCGCGTTTCCGCTGGTGCTGGAAGTGAATCCTGGTACTTCAGTCAAGGATGTGAAATCGTTCATTGCCGCGACCAGAAACAAGCCAGGCGAGTATAGCTTCGCCTCGGCCGGCAACGGCACGCCGCAGCATCTTGCCGGGGAACTGTTCAATACCGCTGTGGGCACGAAGATGCAACACGTGGCATACAAGGGGGCAGGTCCTGCGCTGAACGACGTCCTGGGTGGTCAGGTACCGGTCATGTTCGATATCCTCGCCAGTTCGCTGACCTATATCAAGGCGAGCAAACTGCGTCCACTTGCTGTCACCACCAAAACCCGTTCGCCGGCATTGCCGGATGTGCCGACGCTTGCGGAATCAGGCCTTCCAGGCTTCGAGTTCGTCGCGTGGCACGGTATTGCGGCCCCGGCGGGAACACCGCAAGCTATCGTGCTCAAGCTCAACGGCGTGATCAATGAAATCTTCAAGGATGCGGAGTTCCGCGCGCGCTGGGAGGCGATTGGCACGCCGGTGGTCGGCGGCACGTCTGAGGCATTCGGCGCGCTGATCCGCAGCGAGACTACGCGACTTGGGAAGATTGTGCGGGATACCGGTGCCACCGTGGACTGATATGTATTGACCGTGTCAAGTGCTCGTTTTCGTGTTCATCTGTTGGGTTGAAGTCCATATACGCCGTACGCGTTCATGATAAGCACGGATTTTTCCCCGTGCGAGCGTAAAGAGCGTCTTGAGCCCCAGCCACGGGTTCCGCACGCATCGATATACCTGCTCGCTACGCCCGGCGCCTGACACACACCATGTACAGAAGTGCTCGCAGTTGTTGGTCAGGACCTGATACCTGTCTTCGCCCAGGCGGGACCTAGCTCTTTCCACCACTTCCGTTCCGGCGTAAATGGCATCGGGATCAGCCTGAATGCTGACGCCCTTTCCTGCCGCAAAGCCACGCAACCGGATGTATTCGATGGGACGGCGCTTGGCGGAACGGTCAAAGCCGCCATAGTGAATGACTTGTCCTTCTCCCGCATAAATGCCGTGGTGGGTGTAGCCATCGCGCTCGGTAATCAGATGGGCACCGATTTCGATATGGTGGTCCGCGCTGGCCCACGCTGGCGACGCTGTGAACTGATCAAAATACAGAGTTTCCATGACGAGCGGCTAATAGCTTGAATGCAATGAATTCCGTATCACTAGCGGACCTCATGGATAAACCCACCGACGCGCTGGTCACCGTTGCCTGACTGAAGACAATGGGATCCCGCCGGGGAGGGTCCTCCTCGGGAAAAGACTTCACTGCGTAACTTCGGATTTGCTCCCCGGCGTGGTGCGGTCGCACTGCGAGATTGCACCGGCCATGAGCCAAGGGTAGGCGTCGTGTGCCACGAAGCCCATTCTACGGACGGCTGCTGCTGCCCCTACATAGGCGTCGCCCCCTCATACTCGGGTATATCCACGGCGATACTATGAGCATCGTCGCACGGCCAACGAGCCCGCATGGCGATGCGACGCCCATCGAGAATGAATGATTTTCGCTTTTTTTGGGATTTTTCAGGTGAGCTATCCGTCTCCTGGGGCGACCTGGTGGTTCGGCGGCTTCCGCGGAGGGCGCCACTATTTGGCCCGTTCTGATCATCTAAACTACCTACGGTGATTAGCGGGCGCTGCCCGGAATGGTGCCGGCCGGCAAAAGGAGGCAAGATGAGTTCGTCGTCGCATTCGACATCGGCCCAAAAACCAAACGACCGCAAGGAGCCCGTGGTCTATGTGGTCGACGACGACGAGTCGATGCGGCTCGCCCTGTGCGGTCTGCTGCACTCGGTCGGGCTACGGGTAGAGACCTTTGAATCGTCTCAAGACTTCCTGGTTTTCCCGAAATACGACGCGCCCAGTTGCCTGATTCTTGACGTCAGGCTGCGGGGCGAAAGCGGCCTTGCCTTCCAAGAACAGATCGCGAAGAGCGGCGTGCACATGCCGATCGTATTCATGACCGGGCATGGCGACATCGCGATGTCGGTCAAGGCCATGAAAGCGGGCGCCGTCGATTTCTTCGCAAAGCCGTTTCGCGACCAGGACATGCTCGACGCCGTTGCAAATGCGCTGACGCGCGATGGTGAGCGTCTTGCGGCCGAACAGTCGATTGCGGCGCTGCGTGCCGCCTTGCATTTGCTGACGCCGCGTGAACGCGAGGTCATGGGATTTGTCGTAGCCGGCCTGATGAACAAGCAAATCGCCGCCGAGCTGAATCTCAGCGAGATTACCGTGAAAATCCACCGTGGGCAGGTAATGAAAAAGATGGCGGCGCGATCCGTTGCGGACCTTGTCAGGATGTCCGAATCGCTGGGCGTCAATCCGCAGCCGAAGAAGCCATCTTGAGTCTGGCGCCAGCGGAAAGCGGCGATCCCGCCGGTCGTTGTCCGCTATGGCCGGTCCAGCGCGGTGCTGAGCCAATGCGCAATGGCGTCGGCATCAATCGGCTTATCCAGAACAGCCAGCGCGCCGTTCGCCACGGCCCTGGCCTTCAGGTCGTCCCCCGGGAATGCCGTTATGAAGATGGTCGGCGGCGCGTATCCGAGCGCAAGGATGCGGTCGTGCATCGCGATGCCCGACATGCCGGGCATCATCACGTCGGAGATCAGGAATGAGGTCTCGGCGATGTGGCCGGACGCCAGAAACTCCTCCGCGGACGCGAACAGCCGTGCAGGCCTGCCGAGCGAGCGTACCAGGCTCGCCGTCGCGAGGCGGACGGACTCATCGTCGTCCACAATCGAAACTGTTTGAGCGGAACACAAAAGACCGGCCCTCGACGTTCGGGAATTGCGTGCCACGCAGCCAACGCTCCTCTCATGACCCAGAGGGTACCGGCGTAGCACTACGATACCAAGCATAATTCCCATGACAGCGCCTGGGAATCATACGAACGTATAGGACACCTCAGTCCACGATCAGGAAGAGTCCTGCGCAATGGATGCTGCACTTCCGGCCTCCACTCTCACGCTGCGTTATACCCGAGTATGAGCGCTCGACGCCTACGTAGGATCAACGCCACCGCTCCGTAGAATGGTTTTGCGGCGCCCGCCAGCTACCCTTTGCTCTAGGGCAATGCGATCGCGCAGTGCGTTCGCAAGCGTCCTGAGCAAGCGTGGGAGTCAGCAATGGACCAATCGGATATTTCGCAGCGTGGCTTTCGCGTTGGCTTGCCCACTCCCGCTGACGACTTGTCAGCATGCTTCGCGACAAGCTACACGGGAATCATCGCGTTCATGGCCGTCGCGACGGAGGGAAGCTTCGTCAAGGCCGGTGAACGATTAGGGGTCGGCCGCTCGGCGGTCTGCCGGAACGTGCAGAAGCTTGAAATGCAGCTGAGCACCCGGCTGTTCCTGCGCACCACGCGGTCAACACACTTGACGCGGGAGGGCGAGAGGTTCTTCGAGAACTGCAACCGCGGCGTGGCCCATATTGTCGAGGCGATGAATGACATGCTGGAGCTTCGCCAGGGACCGCCGCGCGGCTTGCTGCGCATCAGCGTGCCCGTCGACTTTGGACGCAAGGTGGTTGCGCCGCTGCTCTCCAGGTTTGCCGAGCTTTACCCCGATATCGCGGTCGACCTGATGCTGGATGACCGGCCAGCGGATTTCGCCGCCGAACAGATCGATGTCGCGTTCCGCAATGGCCGCATCGAGGATGCCAGCATCATCGCAAAGCAACTGACCCCGATGCAGACGGTGCTTTGCGCGTCCCGATCCTATGCCGCAAAGCGGGGGCTGCCCGCCACGCTGGATGCACTGAGCCAGCACGACTGTATCAACTTCCGATTTCCCGGCGGCCGTATCTGCGAGTGGGAGTTCAAAGTTGACGGCCAGCGGCGCAGGTATCTTCCGACCGCCCGGCTGACGTTCAATGACGAGGATCTTGTCTTGCGGGCAGCTCTTGACGGCCGCGGCATCGCCCAGATGGCGGGATACCAGGTACGTGAGCACCTTGCGCGCGACGCGCTTGTCATGGCCTTGGCGCCGCATATGCCGGACGACCGGGGCCACTATATCTGCTACCTCTGCCGGCAGCATTTGCCGAGGCGCATCCGCGTCTTCATCGACTTCATGACCGAACAGGTCCGCGCACTCGATCTGGCCTACCGGGACGGCATCTATGCAGGTGTCGCCAACAGCCCGCCTGAGAAGTTGGCTGCATAAGTGGGGTTCGCCACCAAAGCTGTCCTTCCCGCCCCGCAGCTGTCCCGGCAGACAGATCGGGCCGAGTCCGCCAGGGATAAATCATCACAAAGTGCCTGTTGCGCCACGAACGGGGCGGCGGCGAAATCTGTTACCTGGCCACTGGCTAAAGCGAGCCGCTGCTCTCCCATCCCGCCCATCCCTGCCCTCCCTTCCATCCCTTCCATCCCTTCCATCACGACCGGCGGCGACGCGGTCACCACCGTGTATTCTGTAGGCTTGTCGCCTTTGTGGCGTTGGCTTCTGGCGTGTACCCTGCCCCGGCTGAATCGGACTCATGTCGCCATTCCATTGCAGGTCGGGTGGCAGCCTGATGGCAGCGTGCGGCGGATGGAGAGCTGCATATGGTTCCGGAACCRATGGGTAGCGCCCCTCAGGTCTTGTGGGACGATGGGGAGCGCGTTTTCTGTCGCGTGCGGCGGCCCGGCAACGGCGGCGACCAGGACGTGCTGCTCGCTCGGCCCGCGGCTGAACATCCCCTGCCGGCCAGCCTGGATCGCCTCGCTCACGAGTTCGGCCTGAAGGAGGAGCTCGATGGCAGCTGGGCGGTGCGCCCGCTGGGGTTGGCACGCGAGGCAGGCCGGACCCTGCTGGTGCTGGAGGACCCAGGCGGCGAGCCGCTTTCGCGTCTGCTCGGCGCCCCCATGGAGGTGAGCGAGTTCCTGCGGCTCGCGGTCTGTATCGCTGCGGCGCTGGGCAAGTTGCACCGGCGCGGCCTGGTCCATAAGGATCTAAAACCCACCCATATCCTGGTGAACTGTGCCAACGGCCAGGTGCGCCTTACGGGGTTCGGCCTCACATCGCGGCTGCCGCGCGAGCGTCAGCCGCCCGGGCCGCCAGAGACCATTGCCGGCACGCTTGCCTACATGGCGCCCGAGCAGACCGGACGGATGAATCGCTCGATCGATTCGCGCAGCGACCTCTATGCGCTTGGCGTCACGCTCTACGAGATGCTGACCGGTACGCTGCCGTTTGCGGCCGCCGATCCCATGGAGTGGGTGCATTGTCATATCGCCCGCATRCCGACGCCACCCTGCGCGCGGGAGGCAACCGTCCCGGCTATGGTCTCGCACATCGTGRTGAAGCTCCTCGCCAAGACGGCCGAAGAGCGCTACCAGACGGCCGCAGGTGTCGAGCATGATCTGCAGCGCTGCTTGGACGACTGGCACCGGCAGCGCCGCATCGATGACTTTCCCCTGGACGAACACGGCACGCCCGACCGCTTGCTCATTCCCGAGAAGCTGTACGGGCGTGAACGAGAGGTCCACACGCTGGTGGCCGCATTCGAGCGCACAATCAGTAAAGGCGCCCCGGAACTGGTGCTGGTCTCGGGCTATTCCGGCATCGGCAAATCGTCGGTCGTCAACGAGTTGCACAAGGTGTTGGTGCCGCCGCGCGGGTTGTTTGCGTCCGGAAAATTCGACCAGTACAAGCGCGACATCCCCTATTCGACGCTGGTGCAGGCGTTCCAAAATCTAGTGCGGCCGCTGCTTGGCAAACGCGACACGGAGCTGGCGAGTTGGCGCGCCGAGTTGCTCGAAGCGCTGGACCCAAATGCCCGGCTCATGACCGACCTGATCCCGGAGCTGAAGCTCATCATCGGTGAGCCGCCACCGGTCACGGTACTCGAGCCGCAACAGGCGCAACGCCGCTTCCTGCTCGTGTTCCGGCGCTTTATCAGTGTGTTTGCACGGCCGGAACATCCGCTCGCCTTATTTCTTGACGATCTTCAGTGGCTCGATGCCGCGACGCTCGACCTGCTCGAAGACCTGCTGACCGGATCGGACCTGCAGCACCTGATGCTGATCGGCGCCTACCGCGACAACGAGGTGGACGCAACGCATCCACTGATGGTCAAGCTCCAGGAGATCCGCAACGCGGGGGTCAAGATCGATGAAATCACGCTGGCGCCGCTCGCCAGCGAGCACGTCAGGCAGTTGATCGCGGAGGCGCTGCGATGCGAGCCAAAGCGCATCGAGCCATTGGCGCACCTGGTGCATGACAAGACCGGCGGCAACCCGTTCTTCGTGATCCAGTTCCTGCACGCCCTTGTTGACGAGGATCTGCTCGCCCTCGATCATGGGGCGAGGCATTGGCACTGGGATCCAGACCGCATCCATGCCAAGGGCTACACCGATAATGTTGTGGACCTGATGGCCGGCAAGCTGACCCGCCTGCCGGCGGGGACTCTGCACGCGTTGCAGCAGCTTGCCTGCCTCGGGAACGTCGCCGAGGTCGCCGCGCTGTCTACCGTTCTCGGGCGACCGCCGGCGCAGGTCCACGCGGCGCTGTGGGAGGCGACCCGCCAGCAGCTAGTCGAGCGACAGGACACTTGCTACGCCTTTGTCCACGATAGGGTCCATGAAGCTGCATATTCACTGATCCCTGAAACCTCGCGCACCGAGGCCCATCTGCGCATCGGGCGCCTGCTCGCCGCGCAGACCCCCCCGGAGAATCGAGAGGAGGAAATTTTCGAGATCGTTGGCCAACTCAATCGCGGCGCCGCTCTGATCACCGCGCAGCATGAACGGGAGCAACTGGCGGAGTTCAACCTCCTCGCCGGCCAGCGTGCCAAGGCATCCACTGCCTATGCATCGGCTCTCACCTATCTGGTGAGCGGTGCGGAACTGCTGGACGGCGATTGCTGGCCGCGCAGGCACGGCCTGATGTTTGCGCTGGAGCTGAACCGGGCCGAATGCGAATTCCTGACGGGGCAGTTGTCCGTGGCAGATGAGCGCCTGGCGGCGCTGTCAGCGCGCGCCACAACCACGGTCGAGAAAGCCTTGGTCACATGCCTGCAACTGGATGTCTACTTGGTCCTGGATCGCAGCGACCGCGCGGTCGCGGTTTGTCTGGCCTACCTGCAGCATGTCGGCATCCAGTGGTCACCCCATCCGGACGATGCGGACGTGCGGAGCGAATACGATCGCATCTGGTCGCAGTTGGGTGATCGAACCATCGAGGAACTGGTCGATTTGCCGCTGATGGAGGACGCGGCCACCCTTGGGACCGTCGAGGCACTGAGCAAGCTATTCGCGCCGGCCTTGCAGACCGATGCAAACCTGGCTTGCCTGACGATTTGCAAGGCGGTCAGCCTCAGCCTTGAGTATGGCAACTGCGATGCCTCTTGCGTGCTTTACGCCAACGTCTGCCGGGTCGCGGGGCGGCGTTTCGGCGACTATCAGGCCGGATACCGGTTCGGCCTGCTCGGGTGCGAGCTCGTCGGCCGGCGCGGACTCAAGCGCTTTGAGGCCAAGACTTATCTGTGCTTCTCGATTTTTGTCGTGCGCTGGCTGAAACCCGTGCGGACCTGCCGGGAACTGTTGCGTCGCGCCTTTACCGCGGCGAACCGGATCGGAGACCTGCCGTATGGTGCCTACGCCGGCAATAGCCTCAACTCCGACCTGCTGTTTGGTGGCGAGTCGCTGGCCGAGGTACAGCGCGAAGCAGAACAGGGTCTTGCCTACGCCAAGAAGGTGCGTTTCGGCCTTGTCATCGACTTCATCACCACGCAGCTCGCGCTCATCCGAATGCTACGCGGCCTGACACCGAGGTTCGGGTGCTTTGATGACGGACAGTTCGCAGAGCTTGACACCGAAGCCCATCTGGCGAGCTGCCCTGACCTGGCGTTGGCCGAGTGCTGGTACTGGATCCGGAAACTGCAGTCGTACTATCTCGCCGGCGACTATGCGGCAGCCCTGGCAGCCGCAGCGAAGGCGCAACCGCTGCTCTGGACCTCCACGTCGTTCTTTGAGGAAGCCGAGTATCATTTTTACAGCGCGTTGGCTCACGCCACCCGGTGTGACTTCGCGCCCGCCAGCGAGCGGGCGCAGCATTTGGATGCGATGACTGCGCACCACCACCAGATCGAGGTCTGGGCGCAACACTGTCCGGACAACTTCGCGGACCGCGCCATGCTCGTCGGTGCCGAGATCGCCCGCGTCCAAGGCAACGTGGTAGATGCCGAACAGCGCTACGAGCAGGCCATCCGCGCAGCGCAGGACAGCGGCTTTGTCCACATTGAGGCGCTCGCCAACGAACTCGCGTCCCGCTTCTATTCAGCACGTAGTCTCGCGAAGATCGCCCGTGTGTATCTGCAGGACGCCCGCTACGGCTACTTGCGGTGGGGCGCCGAAGGGAAGGTGCGGCAACTCGAGGAGAGCTATCCGTTCCTGAGGACGGAAGAGACCGCGCCGGGCCCGACGAGCACGATCGCCACGCCGGTCGAGCACCTGGACCTCGCCACCGTGCTCAAGGTATCGCAGGCCGCCTCGGGCGACATCGTGCTGGACAAGCTCATCGCCATGGTCATGCGCACGGCTATCGAGCAGGCCGGCGCGGAATGCGGCCTACTGATCCTGGCGGACGGCGCCGAGCAGCGGATCGCAGCGCAGGCAACGACCGGCGGCGATGCCATCGATCTGCAGCTACGCGATGAGCCGGTAAGCGCGCAGATGCTGCCTGAGTCGATTCTCTACCACGTTCTGCGTACCCGGGAGAGTGTCGTTCTCGACGATGCCGCGTCCGAGCCTTCTTTTGCTGCAGATCCCTACATCCGTCAGCGCCGCGCCCGATCCATTCTGTGCATGCCCATGATCAACCAGGCAAAGCTCACGGGCGCGCTTTACCTCGAGAACAACCTGACGGCCTGCGCGTTCAGCCCGACCCGGATTGCCGTGCTGAAGCTGGTGGCTTCGCAGGCCGCAAGCTCGCTGGAGAATGCCCGCCTGTACCGTGACCTCGCGGAGCGGGAGGGCAAGATCCGGCGCCTCGTCGATGYCAACATCATCGGGATCATTGTCTGGAATGCCGGCGGTGACATCATCGAAGCCAACGACGCATTCCTTCGCATGGTGGGATACGAGCGGGAGGATCTGGTTTCGGGTCGCGTGCGCTGGATAGACCTGACGCCCCCGGAATCGCGCCAGGACAGCGAACAGGCCCTGGCGCAGGCGGTGCAGACGGGCCGCGCCCAACCCTTCGAGAAGGAGTACATCAGGAAGGACGGCAGCCGCGTACCCGTCATCGTCGGTCTGGCGACGTTCGCCGACAGCCGAAAGGAAGGAGTCGCGTTCGTCCTCGACCTGACCGAGCGCAAGCAGGCGGAAGAACGGGTCCGCGAGAGCGAGCGGCGCTATCGCGACGTGCAGACGGAGCTCGCGCACGCTACCCGCCTCGCCACCATGGGGCAGCTCACGGCCTCGATCGCGCACGAAGTCAACCAACCGATCGCTGCGACGGTAACCAATGCCCAGGCCGCGCTGCGCTGGCTGAGCGCCCGGCCGCCCGACATCGACGAGGTCGGACAGGTGCTTGGGCGGATCATCAAGGATGCCAATCGGGCCGCTGATGTGCTGCACCGTATCCGCGAGCTGGTCAGGAAGGCGCCACCGCGCAAGGAGCCGGTGGACATTAACGAGGCGATCCGCGAGGTGATCGAGCTGACCCGGGGAGAGACCGCCAAGAGCGGTGCCTCGGTCCGGACGCAACTCTCGGACGGCTTGCCAGATATCGAAGGCGACCGCGTCGCGCTGCAGCAAGTGCTGCTGAACCTCATCATCAACGCGCTCGAGGCGATGCGCGAAGTCAGCGACGGCACGCGGCAATTACTTATCAGCTCAGGGGTTGCGGAACCCGGGTGCGTGCTCGTCACCGTGCGTGATTCGGGGCCTGGCTTTGCTCCGCAGAGTGCCGATCACGCCTTCGTGCCCTTTTATACAACCAAGCCCACCGGTCTTGGAATGGGGCTGTCGATCTGCCGTTCGATCATCGATGCGCATGGCGGTCGTCTGTCGGTCAGCGCCAACCTGCCGCGCGGCGCGATCGTTCAGTTCACCGTGCCCGCCTATCGGTCCGATCCGTCCTGATTGCCGCGCAGTGCGAGGGCCAGAAGTGCCGCAGAGGTGCCCGTTTCGACACTGTTCGGGCCGTCTAATGGGACAAGGCCACATCGGGGAGAAGCAACGTACCAAATGGGAATCCAAGGTCATGTCGCAATCGGCCAGAACAAGGACTACCATTCAAGCCGAGATAGGCGCTCAACTTTGGAGACTGCCACCCGATCTGCACTGCGGGATGCGGCAATGGAGCCGGCACCTGTCGTGAGAACAGGATTCGATGAGGTCAATCCTTCCTCAGCGCAATAGCGATCATGCTGCATTCCATCCCTATACCGCCCGAAACCGTCAAGAAGTGGCAAGAGATTGTCAATCTGCTCGCCGAGATCATGCGCGTTCCTTCCGCACTGATCATGCAAGTAGAGCCGCCGAACATAAAGGTCTTCGTATCCAGCGAGTCCACAGGGAATCCTTACGATCCGGCCGAAACCGCGCCTTTGAACACGGGGCTGTATTGCGAGACCGTGATGAAGACGCGCCAACCGCTGCTTGTTTCTGACGCTCTCCAGGACGAGGCGTGGAAATCGAACCCTGATATCAAACTCGGAATGATCTCGTACCTGGGTGTCCCGATCAGTTGGCCCGATGGCGAGATCTTCGGAACGATTTGCGCGCTTGACAAAGAGAGAAACGACTATTGCGAGCCCTTCCTCAGGCTTCTGCTCATGTGCCGCGACGTGTTGCAGGCTGACTTGAAATCCTTGACGATACTGAACCAACAGCTTGAAGAGCGCGAAGCCAAGATCCAGCGCTTGGTCGACGCCGACATTATCGGCATCTTCATCTGGGAACTCGGAGGCCGCATCATCGAGGCCAACGACGCATTCCTCCGCATCCTGGGTTACGAACGTCGGGATCTCATCTGCAGTCACCTCCGCTGGATCGACCTGACGCCGCCGGAATGGCTGGAGCGCGATGTCCACCAATGGCTGCCAGAGCTCAGGAGGACTGGCCGACTGCAACCGTTCGAGAAGGAGTATTTCCGAAGGGATGGCAGCCGGGTGCCCGTGCTGATCGGCGTGGCGAGCTTCGATGAAAGCGCGGATCAGGGTGTCGCATTCGTGCTCGATTTGACCGAACGTAAGCGCGCGGAGGCCGAAGCGCGCGAAAGCGAGCGCCGCTACCGCGAGATCCAGACCGCGTTGGCACACGCAAACCGCATCACGACGATGGGGCAGATCACAGCCTCGATCAGCCATGAGCTGAAGCAACCAATCTTCGCGTGCGCCGCCAATGCCGAGGCGGGTCTACGCTGGCTTGGCGCCCGGCTGCCAAATTTGGAGGAGGTTCGGCTGGCGTTGGAGCGTATCACCAACGACGCAAAGCGCGCCGGCGAGATCATGAACCGCATACGTGGTCTCGTCAAAAATGCCCCGATGTATATGGAATGTGTCCAGATCAACGAAGCGATTCGTGATGTCATTACCCTGACGCGCGGTGAAGCCATGAAACACAACGTTTCCGTGCAGATGGAGCTTGCAGAGGACCTGCCACTCGTTCAAGGCGACCGGGTACAACTCCAACAGGCGATGCTGAACCTGATTGTCAACGCCATTGAAGCGATGAGCACGGTTGACGACGGACCGCGGGAACTGACGATTAGCACCAGCAAGGATGAGCCGAGTGCCGTCCTTGTAGCGGTGCGCGATTCGGGGCCGGGTGTCGCAGCCGAGAACATCGCGCACCTCTTTGAGCCGTTCTATACGACGAAGAGCGGGGGAATGGGCATCGGGCTGTCCATATGCCGCTCGATCGTACAAGCGCACGGCGGAACGCTACGGCTGGACGCGAATATGACTCGCGGCGCCGTATTTCAGTTTACCGTGCCCGCCTATCCTACCGATTTGTCCTGATAGCGCCTCCATTGCATCGTCCGGATGCCGATAAGGCATGGTAAGCACCGAAGTCATCCCGGGGTAGGCACTTACCGAGCCCCTCGGCGTTTCCTCTTTAGCACCAATGCGTCAGTCCGTAACATGAAGGGGCCAGGCGAGGCGACCACCACCGCGGACACCGTTGTCCGCATTGAATTCAGTCAGACAATTCAGGTCGAGTGCACGGATTTTCTCCGTCATGAAGTCGATGAAGACGCGAATGCGAGTCGGCAAGTGTTGCCGACTGAGGTAGCAGATGTAGTGCCCTCGGTCATCGGGGGCATGCCCGGCCAGCGCCATGACGAGTTCGTTAGCTGCGAAGTGGTCGCAGACCTGGTAGCCGGCCATCTGTGCAATGCCCCGTCCCTCCAGAACCGCTTGCAGCACCAGATCGGCATCGTTGAACGTGAGACGGGCAGTCGGCATGTATTTCCGCACGTGACCGTCGACCTTGAATTCCCATTCGAACACCCGGCCGCTGGAAAAGCGGAAGTTGATGCACTCGTGCTGGCTCAGATCGTCCAGCGTCTGCGGCAGGCCGTGTGTGGCCACATAGGATGGCGCCGCGCAAAGCGCCATCTGCATCGGAATGAGTTGCTTGGCAATGATGCTGGAGTCCTCGATGCGGCCTTTGCGGAACGCGACGTCGATTTTCTCGGAGGCAAAGTCGGTCGGCCGGTCGTCGAGCAGCAGATCGATGCCGATCTCGGGGTAGGCTTTCATGAATATCTCCAGCAGCGGCGCGACCACCTTTCTGCCGAAACCTACCGTCGAGCTGATACGGACAATGCCGCGCGGCGGGCCCTGGCGCAGCTCCAGCATGTCATTCATGGCCTCTACGATGTGCGTGACACCCTGGTGACAGTTCTCGAAGAACCGTTGGCCTTCGCTCGTCAATTGAGTGGTGCGCGTGGTGCGCAAAAAGAGTCGCGTACTCAACAATGCTTCGAGTTTCTGGACGTTCCGGCTGACTGCTGGTCTGCCGATGCCCAAACGCTCGGCGGCCTTGGTGAAACTCCCCTCGTTCGCCACGGCTATGAATGCCATGATGCCTGTATAACTCGCGGCAAAACTCGTGGACAACGCGTCAGCGCGATTCGGCAAGCTGAGACGAATGCCGCGCTCCGATGAGTCTGATTGATCATTTCCGCTGGCCCGAAACATGTCGTTGGTAGCCCGGGATCAGTCTTTTTTGGCCTGCGCGAGCCACTGGTCGAGACTGATGCGGCCAATCCGCGCGTCGCCGAGCGGCACGAGCGACTGTTGTTCGACACGCCCGCCGTAGTACCGCGCGTCGCGATCCGTCACTACCGGGCGTGCGTCGCCCACTGATTTTAGATAACGCGCGACGATGTCCGCGAAGGGTGCGCGGTCCGGGCCCGCGATCTCGACCGTGCCGTTCAGCGGGGCAGCGAGTGCAACCTGTGCGAGAGCGCTCGCGACGTCATTCGCGGCGATCGGCTGAAACAGCCCATCGCCGACGCGCGCTGTGCCGCCCTCAGTGCTGAAATCCGCGATACCGCCGATGAATTCCATGAATTGCGTCGCGCGCACGATCGTGTATGGCACCCCCGCTGCTTCGACCCCCTCCTCCTGCGCGACCTTGGCAGCGAAATACGCGTTCTCCGCCATGCGGTCGGCGCCGACGATCGACAGCGCGACGTGATGGCGCACGCCTGCGGCCACTTCAGACTTGCCGAGATTGCGCGCCGAGGTGCGGAAGAAATCGAGCACCGCCTGGGGCTCCCATGACGGCGCATTCGTCACATCCACGACGACGTCCGCGCCCGCGAGCGCGTCGCTCAGGCCGTCGCCCGTAACTGTGTTCACACCGCTGCGCGGCGACGCGGCGAGCACCTCGTGGCCCGCCTTGCTGAGCAGCGCGGCAACACGCGAGCCGATCAGGCCGGAACCACCGATTACGACGATCTTCATGGCAAATTCTCCCATATGAAAGGAAATGGTTGCGCGGAGGCGCCTGGCGGGTCTCATATCGCGTAATAACGCTCGCCGCCGTCGCATCGCGTCAACCTAGACGAAGCGGCCATACCGGAGATTGGCCAGCATGCGATAACGGAGATGCCAACAATGCACGACACCAAGCACACCCCATGCGCAGAAATGTTCTGCTGTTATTGATCAACGCGTATCCATTTCTTGCATCAATTCCGTGGCCTGTATTGGTTGATCACTCAATGGCAAGCGCACTGACCTCAATGCTGCATTCTGCGCTGGTCAAAGCCGGTGAAGTTGTGAGCCGATTAACATGAGAGCTTCCAAGGCGAGGCACCACCAACGTACCTCCGTTGAAGTCACTATCGTAGGTACGAAGTCCATACCTGGGTAGATACGCATCAGAACACTCACTGTTTCCTCCTCGACACCAATTGGTGAAACTGCGGCACTGTTCCAGAAGCCAGTGGGCAGGCAGCTTGCGGACGACTCTGGCATAAGAGCCCGCATACGCCCGCTAACGTCGTCGAGTACTCTCGCCGAAAGACGCGCGGCTTCTACTCCAGGGCGCAATCCAACCGATGGACCTGGTTGCGAGGGAGTGCGGCTTTGGCAGCAAAGAGCGGATATGCGTGGCTTTACACTTCGGACTCTGCCCCCGCGAATACCGCCTGAAGGTGTATCGACAAGGCGCCAAGTTACGATCTTCTGCCAGCCAACCCCACCTTGATCGACCTTCTCCAGCACCAAGGCCGATGTAGGCTGCCTGCGCAGCGTCTGATTGATGCAAAGTTGGAAACACTGTGCGTCCCGAGCCGATCTGGTGCGGTCTCATGCTTTTACCTAGCATGCAATATTCGTCAACAGGCGCCTGGTGGATATCGTATGGACAACGAGAGATTGCAACCTCCACCCCTTACGTTGCTCGACAAGTACCGGGGGCAAGGATTCACTGCGCTCTATACGACAACGGTCACGGTGTCGGGGGGAGAGTCCGGACACGGCCGTGCATCGGGCGTCGCGAGATCCGACGATGACAACCTCATCCTCGATCTGCGATTGCCCCTCGCGCTGGGCGGGCCGGGAAGCGGCACCAATCCCGAGCAGCTTTTTGCCGCCGGCTACGCCGCTTGCTTTCATGGGGCGCTGAGTCTCCTGGCAAAGCGCGAGCGGATTGATATCCAAGGGGCAACGGTTGCGGTCGAGGTCTCTTTCGGCCGCGATCCTATGGACGGGGGCTATGCCCTGATTGCCGACGTTAGCGTCCGTATGCCGGGCGTAGACAGGCATGTCGCGGAAGAGCTCGTTCGCAATACGGAGCGCCTCTGCCCGTATGCAAAGATGGCCCGTGAGGGGATACGCAGCGTTGTCACGGTTTCGGGCTGAGCATTGGACCTCGATGCATGCCATCGACTGCGGTAAAAGTTCGTGGTTATCTTCAATGCCTGGCGGACAGATTGGTGTCGAAGCGGCAACAGAGTGCGCACCTTGCCGGTACTACTGCCCCCCCCGATGGACGGCTACGATGCATCCCAAGCAGGTCCTGCGGCAAATTGTTCGACGCAGGTTCGGCGAACACAACCCCTCCAGCTCAGGAACAAAGATCATGACGCAACGCCTCAACTACTTTCAGCACTCCTCGGAACTGACAAAAAAGCTCGTGGAGCTTGGCGCGCTGTTTGCGAAAACGACTATCGAGTCGCAGATCCGCGAACTCGTGGAGATTCGCGCGTCACAGCTCAACGGCTGCGCATTTTGCGTCGACATGCATATCAAAACGGCGAAGATCCACGGCGAGCGCGAACTGCGCCTGTATCACGTGATGGTCTGGCGCGAGTCGACACTGTTCTCGCCGCGCGAGCGCGCCGCGCTGGAATGGACCGAGGTGTTGACCCAGCTTCCCGCCCAAGGCGTGTCGGATGATATCTACGAACGAGTACGCACTCAGTATTCCGAAAAGGAGCTGTCAGATCTCACGTTCCTCGTGGGCGCGATCAATAACTGGAATCGCCTGAACGTAGCGTTTCGCATGGTGCCGGGCTCGTTGGACAAAATGTTCGGGCTCGACAAGGCCAATCTGGAGTAATGCCATGAAGGGGCGTCATTTCGATTGCGGCACCCCTGATGTTGTCGTGCCTGCTGGTTGCACAGCCGGCAGTCGCCGAGCCGGAGGCCAAAGTCACGCCGCTGGCCACGGAGCTGTTGCCCGAATATCCGGGCAAGGAAGCCCAGATGATCGTCGTGGAGTATCCGCCAGGCAGTGTCGATCCCGTGCACCGTCACCACGGGCACGCCTTCATTTATGTGATCGAGGGCAGCATCGTCATGGGGGTTAAGGGCAGCAAGGAGGTGACGCTCAAGGCTGGCGATACGTTCCACGAAGGGCCGCAACGACATCCATACCGTCGGACGTAATGCCAGTTCCACGCAGCCGGCCAGGTTTGTCGTTTTCCTGCTCAAGAACAAGGGCGCACCGATCCTGACCCCGGTGAAGTAGAAGAGCCGTTCGCGCAGGCACCGGCAACGCCGGTGCATCTTCTGCGGATAGGAATGACTCCACCGCAGTGTTCCTGCCGCGCTCCCTGTTTTCCAAGAGAGACGATCCGTCGGTCCGCACGCGACCGGGGGGCGGCTCTTTGCCATTCGACACAACACCTGAGCAGGATCATGAGCATGTCGACAACGATTCCCTCGCGCCGCGATCTGCTGATCGT
>NZ_JBFTND010000157.1:0-17673 GCF_056397305.1 Cupriavidus sp. 05N40 | reverse complement strand
GCGCGAGGTCTGGAACGGGATTGATTACTAGGTTGGACGTTGCCACTGGCATCTCCTGGAAAGGTCGCGGTGATGTGCGAACTCTCCGGCAACGCCTCACTTCTGTAAATTCCAAATACCGGATGGATTCGATACGCTAAACCTATGGTTAGTCTGGTGGCCCCTATCCCGCCTGGCGTGGCTGGATTAACTTCGACGCAGCCACTTTCCCACTCGAAAGGATGTCGATGGCGGCTTCAACGGCAGGGCTCTGCCTGCTCTTCGACCAGGCCATCGCGGTGGTGACGACATTGACGGCCTCCTTTAACGGACGAACAACAACGCTCTCGGGTGCGGCCTTCTTCATAGACGATGGCACGAGCGCAATACCTTGCCCACAGCCAACAAACGCCACCTGAGTAGCAACGGTTCGTACTTCGTGGAGTATGCGCGGCGAAAAACCCGCGGCGCGGCAAGTTGCGATGATACTGTCGAAGTACGTCGGACTGACAGCACGAGAAAAGATGACGAATGGCTCCTCGGAGAGGCTCGCGAGACGAACCCTGGGCAGGTCCGCGAGCCTGTGGGTCTTCGGTAGAGCAACGGCGAGTCGGTCTTGTTTCAGCGGAACGGCGCCAATGGTTGACCCCAAGTCGCCTTCGAGTCGCGCGAAGGCCAAGTCGATGTCGCCCCTCTCCAGCGCTGGCACCGCGTCGACGCTGTCGATCTCCCTGACTGAGACGGTCAACTGAGGAAATCTCTTCCCCAGTGCGTCAATCAAGCCGGGCAACGTATCGACCAGCGCCGACGAGATCGCGCCAATCGTTAGCACACCCGTGCTGCCGGCAATTGCTTCCTGCACTGCGAGTTCGAGACGGTCCAGTTGCTCTGCGAACTTGCGTACCGCGGGGAGGATTGCCGCCCCAACCGGAGTCAGGGACGCTCCCTTCCTGCCGCGCTCGAAGAGCTTCACTTTAAGCGCCTGTTCCAACACCTGAATCTGCTCCGTCAGCGGCGGCTGGGACATTCCAAGCCGCTTCGCGGCACGCCCGAAATTCCCTTCTTCAGCCACCGCGAGGAACAGATAGAGATGCCGGACAAGCCTGAAGTTAATCATGACGATTGATAGGTTTGGCGTATCGAAAGGTTACTGGATTCGGAATTTACATTCACAACTCTAGCGCCGACAGTATGAACATGGCAACCCCACACACCCTCTCCTCATGAGTACACCTTCACTGCTGGACCGCCTGGCATCGCTCGACACCAATACGGTTTCGGACGCCCTCGACTTCCTCAATCTCCCTGGTGCAACCTTTGGCATTCGCCCGCTTTGGGACTGCCCCAAGATTGTGGGTCGCGCGAGCACCATACAACTTGGCCCCAAGACCGATGCAAAACCGACCGCGCATCTCATCACGCCGGTAGTCGCCCAGATTCAGACTGATGATCGCATTCTGGTAATCGCCGGCGGCATCGATGGCATCTCTTGCTGGGGTGACATCCTCGCCAACGCCGCGGCAGCAAAGCGGGTGCGAGGCTCCGTTATCGACGGCGTGAGCCGCGATATCGAAGGCAGCGAATCCATCGGGTATCCCGTGTTCGGCCGCGGCGTCACGATGATCAGCGCCCGAAACCGCGTGGTGCAGGTCGACGCCGGCAAGCCCGTCGAGTTTGCGGGTGTGGTCGTCAACGAGGACGACTATGTCATCGCAGACCGTTGCGGCACCGTCTTCGTCCCCGCGAGCCGAATTGAGGAAGTGCTCGACCTGGGAGAGCGTATCGCGCGTCGCCAGGACGGCATGGTGCAGGCAGTGCGCGCTGGACGCTCCGTCGAAGAAGTCATGCACGACAAGGAATTCGAAGCCATCAACAGCAAGGAGGCAAAATGACTGACAAGGATCTGGTATCCCTTTTCGAGGGCCTGGACACCCCTGGCGTGTCCGATGCGATGGACCGGCTTGGTCTGCCCGGTCAGTGCCTGGATATTGCGCCGCTGGACAACTACCGCAAGCCTGTGGTMGGCCCGGCTTTCACGGTCAAGTACGTGTCCGCCAGTACCCCTCCCGGCACCGTCGGCGACTTCATTGACGATGTGAACCCCGGCGACGTCATTGTCATCGACAATGACGGCCGCACAGACTGCACAGTCTGGGGCGACATCATGACGCAGTACGCGGGGGCACGCGGCATCGCCGGGACGGTGATTGACGGTGTCTGTCGAGACGTGACGAAAGCTCTCGGCGACGGCTACCCGCTCTTTACGCGCGGCCGGTTCATGCGCACCGGCAAGGACCGCGTGCAGGTCGATTCCGTGAACACACCGATTTCGGTGGGCACTGCCCGCGTCTGCGCTCGCGATATCGTTGTAGCGGATGCCAACGGCGTCGTCGTCATTCCGCGTGAGCGCGCCAAGGAAGTCGCGGAACTAGCACGCAAGATTGAAGATGTGGAATCGCAGATTCGCGAGCACATTGCCAACGGCAAGACACTGGGTGAAGCGCGCGAAGCCCTTGGCTACCATACCTTGCAGAGGAAGGCGTGATGGCAGCCGAACAGCAGCGTTTGAACGTCAATCTTGCCAACGCCCAGCCGTCGGCCACCTACCGCATGATGGACCGCGTCGCAGCAAAGCGCGCGACCGGTGCAAAGATTATTTCCCTGTGTGCGGGAGAGCCCGATTTCGACACGCCGGGTCACATTTGTGAGGCGGCCATCGGCGCCATTCGCAGCGGCCATACTCGCTACACTCAGGTCGCGGGACTGCGCGCCTTGCGGGAAGCCATCGCCGAGAAGTTCAAACGCGAGAACGGCCTCGATACAAGCTGGCAGGACACCATCGTCTGCTCGGGCGGCAAGCAGGTCATCTATAACGCCCTGGCCGCCACGTTGAACACCGGCGACGAGGTCATCGTCCCTGCGCCCTATTGGGTGAGCTATCCCGAGATGGTTCAGCTGTGTGGGGCCACGCCGGTGGTCGTACAGTGTGGCGCCGAGGTAGGCTTCAAGCTGACGCCTGCCGCGTTGGGCAAAGCCATCACGCCGCGCACTCGTTGGCTGATTCTCAATTCCCCATCGAACCCGACCGGTGCCGTCTACTCGCAAGCAGAGTTGGCAGGGCTGGCCGAAGTACTGCTGGCCCATCCCCACGTGCTCATACTGTCGGATGACATCTACGAGCATCTCACCTTCGATGGCGCGCAGTTCCATACCATGGCTCAGGTGGAACCGCGCCTCAAGGACAGGACGCTGACCATGAACGGCGTCTCCAAAGCCTATGCCATGACCGGCTGGCGCATCGGCTTTGGCACCGGGCCGGCCTGGCTGCTCGAGGCGATGGAGAAGCTGCAAGGACAGCAAACCTCTGGCGCCTCCTCAATCTCGCAGCATGCTGCTCTCGCCGCGTTGCAAGGCCCTCAGGATTTCATCTGCGACTCGAAGGCCGTATTTCAGGCGCGGCGAGACATGATGGTGCACCTGCTGAACAATACGCCGGGACTGAGTTGTGCCGTACCGGGCGGCGCATTCTATGCGTTTGCCTCGTGTGAAGGGCTGCTCCGCAAGACCACGCCCGCAGGCACGCTGCTTCGCACAGACGAGGATGTTGCGCTTGCACTGCTTGAGGAAGCGAACGTCGCCGTGGTACACGGCTCCGCATTCGGGCTCGGTCCATACATCCGCATCGCATACGCGCTGGACAACGATTCGCTGCGTAAGGCCTGCGAAGCCATTCGTCGGTTCTGCCTGTCTCTTGAGTGAGATTGGAAGTAGGGTCGGCAACATCACTGGCCCTACGTCGCGACACAACAATATGGCGCCACGGTCGATTGACACTTGTGGAATTCAGGATAACAGCATCCCAATGATAACGACGAACAGAAACACCCGGAAGGAAACTGTATCGATGGAGGTCGACGGCGTGGCGCTTAAAATCGCTGCCATCAGTCGTCCGGGTGAGCGCGCGCCTATCGTGTTCTTGCACGGGTTCGGGTCCACGAAGGAAGACTACGCAGACATCTCCATCAATCGTGCATTCGGTGGCCGTCCCTTCCTTGCCTATGATGCACCTGGCTGTGGAGAGACTGCCTGTGGCGACCTTCGCAAGGTGTGTATTCCCTTCCTGGTCGAGACGGCCAAAGCGATGCTCGCCCATGCAGGCATCGACCGCTTTCATTTGGTCGGGCACTCCATGGGTGGACTCACAGCGCTGATGCTTGCGCATGAGTTGCGCGACCGAGTATTGAGCTTTGTGGACATCGAGGGCAACGTCGCACCGGAAGACTGCTTCCTGAGCAGGCAGATTGTGGACTTCCCCGCCGATGACACTCAAGCGTTCTTCAACGACTTCATCGAACGAAACTGGCACTCCTCGCAGTACTCTTCGCCGCTTTACGCCGCAAGTCTGCGTCACAAGGTCCGTGCGCAGGCGGTGTCCGGCATCTTCACGTCGATGGTGCACCTGTCGGACCATGGCGACCTCATGGGCAAGTTCTTGTCGTTACCTTTCCCGAGGATGTTCATGTACGGTGAACAGAATAGTTATCTGACGTACTTGCCGCTCCTGGCCAAGTCCGGCGTCGAACTCGCGGAAATCAGCGATTGTGGCCACTTTCCGATGTACTCCAATCCGGTGGAGATGTGGCGACGCATCGATGCGTTCGTAACAAGTGCTGAGCGCCGCTGACGTCGCCGTAGCGCCGGAAGGTAGTTGCAGCGGCATGAAACCGGGCCTTGTACT
Organism: Cupriavidus sp. 05N40; assembly: GCF_056397305.1. Lineage (NCBI taxonomy): Bacteria > Pseudomonadati > Pseudomonadota > Betaproteobacteria > Burkholderiales > Burkholderiaceae > Cupriavidus > Cupriavidus sp. 05N40. The sequence goes on along the minus strand of NZ_JBFTND010000157.1, from coordinate 12,956 downwards.
CACATGAACACTCGCTTTCTTGAGAGCTTCATCCTTGTCGTGCAGTTAGGTAGCTTTCGCGCCGCTGCCGAAAAGCTCCACATCACCCAGGCCACGATTTCCAATCGTATTGCATCACTGGAGGAAGAAATCGGCGCCCGGGTTTTTTCCCGAGATGCGGGGGACTTGCGCCTGACGCCGGTAGGCATGCGGCTGATACCGCTTGGCGAGCGGGTTCTCGAGATGCAGAAGTACATCATGCAGCTCGGACAGTCGGACCAGAACGTGCTCGGCAGTGTTCGCATCGGTGCAATTGATACCGTGGTCCACACTTGGCTCGTGGGCTTCATCGAGCATCTCCAGTCATCCTATCCGGGAATTGAAGTCCAGCTGAGTTCTGAGTCCACCGACCGACTGAACAAGAGTCTTCGCGACGGGGATGTCGATATTGCCCTCCAGACCGACCAGCTGGCCGGAGATGGTGTCGTTAGCACGACCTGCCTCCCAATGCGGATGGGATGGGTTGGGCCTGGCAATAAAGGCGAGCGCAAGGTAGCCGTCCGGGAGCTGCTTACCCAACCAGTGGTCACAATGAGCCGTGGCTCTCAGCCTTACCTTGTGCTTAGGGACGTGTATCGGCGCGCTGGTGTGCCAATGGGAAAGGTGCATTGCGTTAATTCGATAGCTGCGCTTGCTCGACTGGTGCGATGCGGTTTTGGAAACGCATTAATACCACTGCCGCCGGTACGCGAGGAGGTTGTCAGGGGTGAGCTGCGGATTATCGAAACTGACATGCCGCTCCCGCCTCAGGGCCTGATTGTCAGCTATCTGGAAAGCCGCGAATCCGACGCCATCAAACTTGTCGCCGAATTGGCTTGCCAGGAAGCAGACCGATTTATGCGCTCAATGCCCGCATCATTCTCGCCGCATTGATGCGGACTCACCGATCCGCACGCAGCATTTCTTGGTTCCGGGAGCACCTTGAGCCCCTCCCAGGGATTACCCTAGCCCCCATATTCCGAATAAACCGAAGTCTTCCATGGCCAGATGAATAGGGATTACCCTCGCCACAAAAGCTCCAGAAGGCACTTGATGCACCAGAAATGCCCCATTTTCGATCGCCCTGGTGCACCAACCCTTAAGGGTCGAAAGAAAGTCTATTAGGTAGTCGAAAAAATTCCCGTTTGTGCCTCACTACGTCGTCTTAGTAGCATTCAAATTACCAAAACGAGCGAGGTGGGGAAATGACAGAGAATAGACTTGGCATGCTTTTTGTCGCATCGGATATTCGCCCTGAAGATGAAATAGATTTCAACGCCTGGTATGACCGGGAACATATTGAAGAGCGGGTCCGGATGGAAGGAGTTATCTCGGCGGCTCGTTATATTGCGGTAACTGGTCGTCCGAAATATCTGGGCCTGTATTGGGCGGAATCGATTTCAGTATTTTCTTCACCGGCATATTCCCATGCCTTCAAGAACCAGACTCCCTGGTCCATGAAGGTACTGCCGAAAATGCTCCTCCCAACGCGCCGGATTGGCGACGTTTCCGCAGACGTCGGTCAAGGCAGTGGAGGTTGGGTCGCAGTGCTCCCGCTGAATGCCGCCACTCCTGACGTGGAAGGGAATTGCAAGAACGTGGGGGCCCTACTTGCGGAAGACAATGCGTTCGTCCGCTCATACCTCATCAGCCCGAATGACGAGCTCAGCCGCCCGCTCCCCCTTGAGGACCTTGCCACGCGCAAGATGCGTCCGCTCTACATCATCGAAAGCAGCAACTCCGCTTCGAACGAAGCTGCCTTGCGCCATGCCATCGAAGCCCTTCCCTGTTCGCCGGCCGATGCAGCCCGCTATCAGCTGACGTGGAAGCTGTCTCGCGAGGAGTTGAAGTAATGGACAACACAACGATTTTTTCGCCAACAGGCGAGTTGGCCAATGTCGCGGCTCCGCGTCAAAAGATGCGGCGCCTCGCTGCCGCGAGTTCAATTGGTACGACGCTGGAATGGTACGACTTCACGGTCTACAACCTCATGGCGGCGCTCGTCTTCAACAGCGTGTTCTTTCCGTCGGTGGACCCGTTGTCTGGAACCATCCTGGCCTTCTCGACCTACGCCGTCGGATACCTGTCACGGCCTTTCGGCGGCATTGTCTTCGGCCACCTCGGTGACAAGCTCGGGCGACGCTTCGTCCTGGTCGCCACGTTGGTGCTGATGGGTGCGTCGACTGGCCTCATGGGTATGTTGCCCACCTATGAAGTCTGGGGAATCTGGAGTCCCATCCTGCTGGTCGCGCTTCGTTTCCTCCAGGGCGTCTCGATTGGAGGTGAATGGGCGGGTGCCGTGCTGCTTTCGATGGAGCATGGCAGCCAGGAACAACGTGGGCGCAATGCATCTTTCGCCCAGGTTGGACCTGCCTGTGGCACGTTGCTAGGTGCGGGCTTCATTACCTTCTTCACCTACTTCCTCCCCACCGAAGCGTTCCACGCGTGGGGCTGGCGGATTCCTTTCCTTTCAAGTGTATTTCTCGTTGCATTTGGTCTGTGGCTGCGCCGCGGCGTGGACGAGACGCCGATGTTCGAGCAGCTCGAGCGGGGCCATAGCAAAGCCAAGATGCCGCTGAAGGAAGTACTCCACAGCTACTGGCGGCGTCTGCTGATTGCGGGTGCCGTGAGAATCGGCTCCGACATTGTCTACGGCCTGCTCGTGGTTTTCACGCTCACTTACGTGACGACAGTGCTCAAGCTGCCTCGCTCTCTGGCGCTGACCGCAACCATGCTCGGCGCTGCTCTCCATGCAGTTTCGGTGCCACTCTTCGGCGCGCTCAGCGACAAGCTCGGCCGGAGATTTGTGTATGGCGCGGGCACCGTGTTGTCGATTGGCTGGGCGTTTGCATACTTTGCGCTGATGAACACCCTCGACCCGGTGAACATCTGTATCGCCGTCGTAGTCGGCATGTTGTTCCAGGCCATGATGTACGGCCCACAAGCTGCCTTTGTGACGGAACAGTTCCCGACGCGTGTCCGGTATGCGGGAGCATCGCTTGCAGCGACGCTGGGCGGCATCATCGGCGGGGGATTTGCGCCCCTCGTCTTCGCCAGCCTCTACAAGACATATCAGTCGTCCACCCCCCTCTCGCTCTACATCGGAGCTGGCCTGCTGGTCACTTTGGCCAGCCTGCTCGCAGCCAAGGAAACGGCTCACAAGCCGCTGGAACACTGACCAGTCCCGGCCGCTGCGTCATTGCGCGGCCGGACCCCGACTCGCAACCGGCATCTTTCAAGCATGACGCTCACACTGGAACTGGCAGCGCCCGACAACACCATCGCTGCCCACATTCACGCCGCGGGCTCCGGCGCGCTCTTGCTCGACGCTTCCACAGGCGCTTTCGACAACGACATCCAGTCATTCCTGCTTTCACTGGCCAGCAAGTTGCGTCAGCGCTTAGGGAAGGCTACGCCGCATGAGGTGATACTCGGCATCAACAACCTCCTCCTGACATTCGACCCCCTCCAGCTTCACCCTCGTAAAGCGCAGGCGCTGATGCGCCAGCTATGGGAGTCCGCAACGCCGTCGCACCGCTGCGGCAGGCATTTCGACATCCCCGTCACCTACGGCGGCGAGTATGGCGAGGACTTGAAGAACCTCGCAGAAGGCGCGGCACTCACCATAGACGAGTATGTCCTTCGGCATAGCTCAGGGGTCTACACCGTTGCGTGCGTTGGCTCAATGCCCGGATTCGCGTACATGACGGGACTTCCGGAAGCGCTTTCAGTGCCTCGCCGAAGCACGCCACGCATGAAGGTCCGGAAGGGCTCGGTGATTGTGGGCGGCAGCCAGGCCGGCGTCATGCCATGCACAGCGCCGTCAGGCTGGCATCTCGTCGGCATGACCGACCGGGAGATGTTTGACGCAACCAAGGACAGTCCGTGCTTGCTCGCGCCCGGGGACACGGTCAGATTCAGCATCAAGGAGATTGTGGCGTGATAGAGATTCTCTCGAACGGTGCGCCAAACGTAGTGCAGGACCTCGGACGCTACGGATGCATGCGTTACGGCGTCAGCCGCAGCGGCGCCATGGACCCTTTCGCCCTGTCGTTCGGTAACGCGCTGGTAGGAAATGACCGTGGGGAAGCGGGCATCGAAATCAACCTGTTCCCATTTCGCGTCAAGTTCCACGAGGACACACGTTTTGCCGTGACAGGCGCAGACGCCAAGGCAAGCCTGGACGAACACCGCCTCGCGCCCTGGTGGGGCCGTACTGCTTCGGCGGGGCAGACCCTTGTCATCGAGCGCCCGCGGCGCGGGGCCCGAGCCTACTTGACCATTGGTGGCGGCATCGACGTCAAACCAATCATGGGCTCGAAGTCGACCGACCTGAAAGGCACCTTCGGTGGTGCCTCGGGTCGCGGCTTGATGCGTGGGGACCGCCTGGCGGTCGGCAATGAGCTATCGGCTTCGGACCGTCCCTGGAAGGTCGGGCTCGGCGTGGTTCCTGAGGGCTTGCTCGATTATTGGGATGAATTGAGCACGAACTGCATCACCGTCCGTGTACTGCCTGCTGCGGAGTTCGAGCGATTCACGCCCGAGTCGCAGACGGCCTTCTTGCAAGATGTGTTCAAGGTGACGCCAGACGCAAATCGCGTTGGATATCGACTCAACGGACCGGTGCTGAACCAATCGCAGCACGTCGAACTGCTCTCTCACGGCATCGTCGCAGGAACCATTCAGGTCCCCCCGTCGGGTCAAGCCATCGTCCAGCTTGCAGAAGCTAATACGTGCGGCGGCTACCCGAAGATTGCCACTGTGATTGAAGCCGACTTGTGGAAGCTCTCGCAAGCTCCTATCGGTTGCGGAATTCGATTCGGGCTCACCGACATTGATACTGCGATAGCCGCACTTCAAACGAGACGCGACGAAGAACTACGCATCAGGGACACCCTGGCAATGATGTCCGGGCGCGCCTAGCCAGCCGCCTCCCAAACCTCAACAAGGAACCGAGAATCATGAGCACACAAAATAGCGCCATCGAAGTAGACCTTAATTCCGATATGGGTGAGGGTTTCGGCGCCTACCGTATGGGCGATGATGCTGCCATCCTCGAGATTGTCACCTCCGCCAATGTCGCTTGTGGATTGCACGCGGGCGACCCGGAAATCATGGCGAAGACGTTCGCGCTGGCAAAGGCTCGTGGCGTCGCTGTGGGCGCCCATCCTGGCTTCCCCGACCTGTGGGGCTTCGGTCGTCGCGTCATTCCGTTCACGCACGGCGAAATTGAACGTCTGGTTGCGTATCAGATTGGCGCGGCGCAAGCGCTGTCCCGATATGCCGGTCACCCGATTACCTACGTCAAGGCACACGGTGCGCTCGGAAACCTGACGCAGACTGACGAAGCCGTCGCGAAAGCCATTGCACGTGCAATCAAGGCGGTCGACCCGAGCCTTACCTGCATGACTTTCGCTGGCGCTGCAATGGAGCGCGTGGCTTCCGAGATGGGCTTGTCTGTGCGGCGCGAGGTCTTCGCCGACCGTGCATATACCGAGGAGGGGAACCTGGTACATCGCTCCGTGCCCGGCGCAGTGCTGCACGACGGCGACGAAGCGGCGGCCCGCATGCTGCGGATGGTCCGGGCCGGCGCCATTGAAACTATTTCCGGGAAGCTTCTCCCCGTCCAGATTGACACCATCTGCGTCCATAGCGACACGCCCGGTGCCATCCAGATGGCGGCGAAAGTCCGTTGCACGCTCGAGGGCGCTGGCATCGTGGTCAAGTCATTCAGCTGAGGAACACATGGACCTGAAGTTCGTGCAAACGCTGCTCGACGTCCTTGAAAGCTCAACGGCGCTCAGCGAAATCGAATATGGCGACGGGCAGCGACAGGTGAAGCTCGAGAGGCGCTCATCACGCCCTAGCCCCACCGCCGGGACGTCCGAACAACTTGTGGCGGATCTGGCGCCTGCGTTGGCGGAAGAGGCCGACGGCCCCGAGGCCCCCACGGCGACGACCACTCGAAATAGTGTGATTGCGGGGATGATTGGCACCTTCTATCGCTCTCCTGCCCCGAACCAACCCTCGTTCGTGTCGGTTGGTGACACCGTCGAGGAAGGCCAAACCTTGGCAATCGTGGAAGCAATGAAGCTGCTCAACCCGATTGAATCCGACCGTGCAGGACGGATTGCGGAGATTCTCGTTGCCGACGGCGCGGCGATCTCCGCCGACACACCGCTATTTGTCATCGAGAAGCTGGAGGCAGCCCATGTTTGATACTGTCCTCATAGCGAACCGTGGTGAGATTGCACTGAGAATTCTGCGTGCTTGTCGCAAACTCGGACTCAAGACGGTAGCGGCTCACTCCGAGGCGGATGCCACGCTTCGACATGTCGCATTGGCGGACAAGGCGATATGCATCGGCCCTGCTCCATCGTCGAAGAGCTACCTGAATCACCAAGAGATTCTTCTCGCCGCGAAGGCAACAGGCGCGGGAGCCGTGCATCCTGGATACGGCTTTCTCTCCGAGAATGCCTCGTTTGCTGCTGCAGTCGAGAGCGCCGGACTTGTTTTCGTGGGACCGACCTCCGAATCCATCCGGCTGATGGGTGACAAGGTGAGCGCCAAGCAGGCCATGGCAAAAGCTGGTGTTCCCTGCGTTCCTGGCTCAGATGGCCCACTGTCAGAAGAACCAGACCGCATTGTTGACGTCGCAGAGCGCGTCGGATACCCGCTTATTGTCAAGGCGGCGGGCGGTGGTGGCGGTAGAGGTATGCGCGTCGTCGAGAGCCCTGCCGAGTTGGTCAATGCGGTAGCGGTGACGCGGGAGGAAGCTGGCCGCGCATTCGGGAATCCCACTGTCTATCTGGAGCGGTATCTGAAGACGCCGCGCCACGTCGAAATCCAGATCTTGGCCGACACGCACGGCAATGCCGTCTGGCTGGGTGAGCGAGACTGCTCCACGCAACGACGTCATCAGAAGCTCATTGAAGAGTCTCCGGCACCAGGCATCGCCCGAAGCGAGATAGCAAAGATCGGAGAGCTCTGCGCGCAAGCGTGCGTCCAGATTGGATACCGCGGCGCCGGCACGTTCGAGTTCCTGTACGAAAACGGTGAATTCTTCTTCATCGAGATGAATACGCGTGTTCAGGTCGAGCATCCCGTGACCGAACTCGTCACCGGTATTGACATCGTTGCCGAACAGCTTCGCATTGCGCGCGGCGAGAAGCTCAGCGTGAAGCAGTGCGATGTCTCCTTTTCCGGCCACTCCATTGAATGCCGCATCAACGCCGAGCACCCATGGAAGTTCACGCCCTGCCCCGGAGAAATCCTCGATTGGATTGCACCTGGCGGGCCGGGTGTCCGCGTGGATTCACATGTGTATCCGGGCTATGTCGTGCCACCGCACTATGACTCCCTCATTGCGAAGCTCGTGGTACATGGCGTCACTCGGGAGGAGGCCATAGCGCGAATGAAGGCCGCGCTTGACGAGGTTCGGATCGAAGGAATTCAGACAACTGTGCCATTGCATCGCAAGCTGATGGATGAACCCACCTTCGTCGCTGGCGGCGCAGACATCCACTACCTGGAAAGACTGCTATCGCTGTGGGACGCAGCTTCAAAGGAGGGCAATGATGAACACTGAAGAGCTTACCTCCCTGGTCGCCAGACTTGAGCGAGCCGGCGTTTCGGAGTTGACGTGTGGGGATGGCACTCGAACCTTGACGCTACGCTTTGCCGACGTGGCCGCATCGCCGAGCGATGCACATGGGACGACTGTAACGACCCGCTCAATCGTCGCCCCCCAGCCTGCGCGGCGCAAGGAAGTCCTATCTGATGCAACTGGCGCATTCAGTCGAGCACACCCTCTCGCGGCTGAGACATCTACCGATGCGGTAAAGCAGGGAGACCACGTGGGCTACCTGACCATTGACTCGGTATTGAGCGCCATCATCGCTCCGGCAGATGGGATGGCTGGAAACCAGCTTGTGGACGATGGCGAGACTGTTGGGTACGGCGATGCCGTTCTCGAACTCCACGACGCGTAGTCCGCCCTTGCACCACCCGTAGCTTGCATCCCCCCGAAAGGACAACGTATGAACCGCCTTACCACTACTGTGATCGCCGCTGTTTCCCTTTTCTGCACGCCTTTCATCGCGAGTGCCGCTGACTTAGCGAACAATTACAGAAAGGTACGTCGATCCACCGCTGGAGCGTGCGCTACGCGATCGCGCGCGCAAGTGTCTCCAGATTGTGAACAGCGCACTACATAGATCCTCAGTATCGGGATATTGGGGACACTCTGGTAAGGCAACCCAACCCGCGCCTTATGCGGGACAAGTCCGACATCCCGACACTGCGGCCCTCAAGTCCTTGTCGTGCGAAGGCGGCGCGTCTGTATTGCCCTCGTTGCCTGGCGCAATGTCTTTGGCGCCGCGTGCCTGATAGGAGTCACCCCACTCCCTCAGGCTGATCAGCAACGGCGCGAGCGTTTCACCAAAGGGCGTCAGCTCGTATTCGACCTTTGGCGGGATCTGCGGATAGACATGGCGCGCAACGATGCCGTCCGCCTCCAGTTCGCGCAGTTGCAGCGTCAGCATGCGTTGCGTGGTGTTTGGCATCAGTCGTGTAAGTTCCATAAATCGCTTCTTTTCGCGCAACAAATGAAAGAGGATCAGCGGCTTCCATAAGCCGCCGATCACGGAGAGCGTCACTTCGACGGCGCAGCCACTCTTGCTGTCCAGGCGTTTTGGTCGCATAGCTTTATACCTACATGATTGGTAGTACCTGAGTTAATTGTACGTTCTTGCGGTAATCAACGCAGACCCGGAAAATCATGACGTACGTGGTCGCGGATCTTCCTCGGCCGCGCGCACCGATCAATGCGCGCTCTGGCCTACTCGACGCAGAAGCCGCATCGCGCAGTGCACCCGTCAATCGATTACCAGGAGTTACTTCGATGAAAGCTATTACTTTGCGCCAACCCGCCACATTGGAGCACCTCGAGCGCGTGGATCTCGCCGATCCCGGTTCGCCGGCGCCGGGAGAAATCCGCGTACGCATCCACGCAAGCTCGCYCAATTTCCATGATTTGGGTGTAGTCACAGGACGCATGCACACCGATGACGGTCGCATTCCCATGTCGGACGGCGCAGGCGTTGTCGAAGCGATCGGCGACGGCGTAACCGAATTTTCGGTCGGCGACGCGGTCGTATCGACGTTCTTCCCATCGTGGCTTGACGGCGGTCCGACACAAGCCGATTTTTCGACGACACCGGGCGACGGCGTCGATGGATACGCGCGGGAAGCCGTCGTCCGCCCAGCCCAGTGGTTCACGCTCGCGCCGCGAGGCTACAGCCATACGGAGGCTGCGACTTTGACTACTGCCGGGCTGACCGCGTGGCGCGCCCTGGTTGTCGACAGCGCGCTGAAGGCCGGCGACACGGTGCTTGTCCAGGGTACGGGAGGCGTCTCGATCTTCGCGCTGCAGTTCGCCAAGCAGATGGGTGCGACGGTGATTGCAACCTCGTCGTCCGACGAGAAGCTGGAAAAGGCCCGCGCGCTAGGCGCCGATCACTTGATCAACTACCGACGCGATACCGATTGGGCTGCGAAGGTACTCGAAATCACGAACGGTCGCGGCGTCGACAATGTTGTCGAAGTGGGCGGTCCGGACACGCTGGGACAGTCGATCCGTGCCTGCCGGATCGGTGGCCACATCGCGCTGATCGGCGTATTGACCGGCATTGCCGGTCAAGTGCCGACGGTTTCCCTGATGCTTCGTCAACAGAAGTTGCAGGGGCTCATTGTCGGCAGCCGCAAGAATCAGGTCGACATGGTGCGCGCGATCGACGCAACTGGCATGAAGCCCGCGATTGACCGTACGTTTCCACTCGACGAGATTGCCGACGCGTTTCGCTACCAGGCAGCTGGCAAGCATTTCGGCAAAGTTTGCCTGTCGATTTGAAGATTTGAGCGACGGAAGTCTCGGAGCGCCGTGGGGAATTGTTGCATAAACCCTGGTGCCGTACGGGCAAGTGAGTCCCCTTCCCTCTTCGGGAGCCGCGCATTTTCTGGCGGCTTTGCCGTCTCAACTCGGCCTCGGCGCTGGAAACCACAAGACGATGGTCGAGGGGGACGCATTGCGCAGACGGCGCTTGATATCGCTGCCGTTGCTGCGCAAAAACAAAACGCGGGAACTAGTCCCAGCTCTCAAGACCAACTGATACGCGCCCACCCTGATCCTTGCTGCCGTGCGGCTACGCCCCCCAGCAAGTAAGCGCTTTCTTTGGCGCCATGCCGCCTAGGTGGATTAGGCCACACAGGCCGTTTGGCGACCAACTCAGTTGCTCAGTCCTTGAGTTTCGGAGCTAGGATCACACCAAAGATGACAGCCAGAAAATCCTTGAATGCCTCCTCGTCTTTCGACACCTTTGCTCGGATTAGCGCTCCCTGCCAAGCGTTCAGCACGAACCTACCGAGGACCTGTCGGTCGATCAAATCGCTGATCACTCCCGTGGCCTGCGCCTCCCCGATTACTCTGGCTATTTCGGCAGACCAGCCCCGGTAATAATTCGCAAACTCAACCCTTGCCGCCTCATGGGAGTCGGCCATTTCTGAACTCAGCGAACCCAACAAACAACCACTCCGGTAGCCGCGTTCGCGCACCACCTTCCAATTGGCACGGAAGTGGCGCTTCATCCGTTCCAGTGGCTCATATTTTTGGTCGCGCAGGATTTCGATCCCGTGCTGACTGACGTAGACGCTTAACGCCTCAAGCGCCAGTTCTTCCTTACTTTCAAAATGGTTATAGAACGAGCCCTTAGGCACGCCGGCGGCTTCCGTCAAGTCTTGAACGCTTGAGGCATTGAAGCCTTGCGCCTGGAAAACCTCCAGCGCGGCATCCACAAGCTGTGGTCGAACGCTCACTCTTCCCATGTCTAAATTGGCTCCCGCGCACAGTTCTAGGTCATACCGTCATTGTGCCTGTCTCGAGCGGAATGCACAATATGACCAATCGTCTTATACTACCGACCGCTGCCGCGTCAGTTGGCGTGGGCGAACATCCGTGTAAAAGGAGAGGTATGGGAACGTTCAAAGGCGTACAGGTCACGGAAGTAGACGGCAAGCTCGCGGCTCAGCTCGCGGAGCTGACGGATGCAGACCTCGATCAAGGCGACGTTACGATCAAGGTGGATTACTCGACCGTCAACTACAAGGACGGTCTTGCAATCACCAGGCTCGGCGGCTTCATCAAAAGGTTCCCGATGATCCCGGGTATCGACCTTGCGGGCACCGTCGAAGCGTCGTCCCATCCAGACTTTAAACCTGGCGACAACGTAGTCCTGAACGGCTACGAGCTTGGCGCTACACACCACGGCGGATTTGCGCAGCGGGCCCGTGTACGTGGCGATTGGCTGGTCAAACTGCCGGCGAACATCTCCACTCGTCAGGCGGCCACTATCGGCACCGCCGGGTTCGCGGCCATGCTGAGTGTGCTCGCCCTCGAGCGCGGAGGCGTGCGCGGCGGTGACGTTATCGTCACTGGTGCCGCTGGCGGCGTGGGGTCTGTGGCCATCGCAGTCCTCGCAAAACTGGGCTATCGGGTCCTCGCGTCAACCGGCCGCGCATCCGAAGAGGCTTACCTGCGCTCGCTGGGCGCGGCCGAGATCATCGATCGGGCTACTCTGTCCAGCCCACCACAGCGTCCCCTCGGCGCCGAGCGATGGAGCGGCGCAGTCGACACCGTCGGAAGTCATACGCTCGTCAATGTGCTCGCACAGACCAAGTACGGTGGAACGGTGGCCGCCTGCGGCCTCGCGCAGGGCATGGACCTGACGGGCAACATGGCACCGTTCATCCTTCGGGGCGTAACGCTGAGCGGCATCGACACGGTGAATGCACCTATGGCAATCCGTGAGCAGGCCTGGTCTCGTCTCGCCACGGATCTCGATCCGGGTCTGCTCGACAGCATGGCCACGGTCATCGGCCTGAATGAGGCCGCGGGCCGCGCAGTGCAGGTATTGAAAGGCGAAGTGCGTGGACGCACGCTCGTCGACGTGAACGCCTAAGGCGTTCAGGAGGCCGGGGGCGACAGCGAAGCCATTTGATGAGACAACTGTTGCCCCATTGAAGCTGACCGGTCAGATTAATTTGACGTGCCGTTGAGGCTAAGGCACAGCCGTGTTGTATGAAGCAAGGACACGAAATGACGACAAAGGTTGGGCAGGTCAATGCCCAAAATCTCACCATTGAAGGCAGTAACGGCATCAAGTACGCGTATCGGCGATTCGGCAAGGCCGACGGCAATGCTTTGCCGCTGATCTTCTTCGTCCACTACCGTGCGAACCTGGACAACTGGGATCCGGCGCTCGTGGACGCGATCTCCGAGCAGCGAGAGGTCATCCTGATGGACAACGTGGGTGTCGGTGGCTCCAGCGGCGCGACGCCCAACACCATCCGGGAGATGGCGCACGGCGCCATAGCGTTCGCCGACGCGCTGAAGATTGAGCGCTGCGACCTGTTCGGCTTCTCGCTCGGCGGTTTCATTGCCCAGGAATTCGCGCTGATGCGGCCCCATCAGGTTCGCCGCATGGTGCTCGCCGGGACTGGCCCGCAGGGCGGCCAAGACATGCACATGTACGTGCCCGAAGTCCTGAAGGTTGCACTCGCCGAGAAGAGCGACGCGGAAGATGTCCTGACCATCTTCTTCGAGAGAAGCGCCACCAGCCGCGCCAAGGGTATCGAGTTCCTTCGGCGCCGTCAGTTGCGCCAAACGGATCGCGACCTGCCTGTCAGCATTGCCACGCGTGATGCACACCTCACCGCCATCTCCACTTGGGGCATCCCTGACCCCACGAAGCTGACCCGGTTGGCCGCCATCAAGCAACCTACTCTGGTTGCAAATGGCGACAACGACATCATGGTGCCGACCGTAAACACCCACTTGCTGGCGCAGCACATCCCGAACTCGACGCTAAGCATCTACCCGGACG
>NZ_JBFTND010000156.1:0-17774 GCF_056397305.1 Cupriavidus sp. 05N40 | reverse complement strand
GCCGGCCAGGCAGTCCGCTTTCTTTGCCTACTTTCTTTTCGGAAAAAAGAAAGTAGRTCGCTCCGGGGGAGCGAAAGCCGTTGACGTTGACGTTGACGTTGACGTTGACTTTGAAAGCACAAACAAGCACCCCACCACAACACCACAAACAGCACCAAGCCCATCACCGGGAACTTGAACCCCCGACAACCACCCCAAGCTATCTGCAACAAGACAAACCCGCCCCGGCTTTGTGGCCAATGAATTGTGGCCAATGAATTGTGGCGAATGAATTGTGGCTAATGAATCTCGCTGAGTAAAGGAGGCCCCTCATGTGGAAACGAATGTCAGCGCTATGGACCCTGCTGCGGCGCGACGGCCGCCTGCTCTGGTTTGCCCTGCGCCACCCCGATGCACCGGCGTGGCTGCGGCCGGCCACTCTCGGGCTGCTGCTTTACGCGGTCTCGCCCATTGACCTGATCCCCGATTTCATCCTCGGGCTCGGCATCGTCGACGACGTGGTGTTGATTCCGCTGGCGGTGCATTTCATGCTCAAGCGCCTGCCGCCGCACGTGCTCAGGCAGGCCGAGGCGCGCGCCGGCGCCAGCACCGTACGCGCGCGCTGAGCCTGCTGCCTAGGGCAGGAGGATGGTGGTGCCGGTGGTCTTGCGGCCCTCCRGGTCCCGATGGGCCTGCGCCACGTCCGCCAGTGCGTAGCGCTGGCGGACCTCGATCTTTACCTTGCCGCTGGTGACCATCGCGAACAGGTCGGCCGCCATCGGCTCCAGCAGTTCGCGGTGGACCACGTAGGTCATCAGCGTCGGCCGCGTGAGGCGCAGCGAGCCCTTGTTGCCCAGCACGGAGAGATCGAAGGGCGGTACCGGACCCGAGGCGTTGCCGAACACCACCATGGTGCCGCGCGGCTTCAGGCAATCGAGCGAACCGCTGAAGGTATCCTTGCCCACCGAGTCGTAGACCGCGGCGACGCCCTTGCCGCCGGTGATCTCCTTGACCCTGTCGACAAAGGATTCGCGCGTGTAGACGATGGTGTGGTCGCAGCCGTGCGCGCGCGCCAGCGCCGCTTTCTCGTCGCTGCCGGCGGTGCCGATCACCGTCACGCCGAGCGCCTTGAGCCACTGGCTGGCGATCAGGCCGACCCCGCCGGCGGCCGCGTGCAGCAGCACCGTGTCGCCGGCCTGCACGCGGTAGCTGTCGCGCACCAGGTATTGCACGGTCAGGCCCTGCAGCATCATCGCCGCGCCCTGCTCGAACGAGATCGCATCCGGCAGGCGCACCACGATATCGGCCGGCATCACGCGCACCTGCGCATAGGCGCCGGTCGGCCGCCCCGCATAGGCCACGCGGTCGCCCACGCCAAGGTGGGACACGCCCGCGCCCACCGCCTCCACCACGCCCGCGCCTTCCATGCCGAGGCCGCCAGGCAGCRCCTGCTTGTACAGCCCGGTACGGAAGTACACGTCGATGTAGTTCAGGCCCACCGCCTCTTGCCGCACGCGGACCTCGCCGGCGCCGGGCTCGCCGACCTCGACATCGACCCACTGCATCACTTCGGGGCCGCCGGTCTCGAATATACGGATGGCCTTGCTCATGTTTCGCTCCTTGTGCTCGTGCTGTGTACTGCCCGTCGAAGGCATTCCTGAAGCGCGCCGGACAGCGCGCCAGGGTCACGTCAGGCCGGCGTGCCGGATTCGGGATAGAGCCGGCGCAGTTCCGCGATCAGCAGCTCCGCGGTCGCCACGTTGGTCGCGCACGGCACGTTGTGCACGTCGCAGGCACGCACCAGCGCATTGATATCGGGTTCGTGCGGCTGCGGCGTCATCGGGTCGCGCAGGAAGATCACCACGCCCACGCGGCCTTCGGCCAGCTGCGAGCCGATCTGCAGGTCGCCGCCCCAGGGGCCGGACAGCATGCGCGTCACGGTCAGGCCGGCTTCGTCGGCAAGCCGCCCGCCGGTGGTGCCGGTGGCCAACAGCTCGCAGCGCGAAAGGAAATCGCGATGGCGCTGGGCAAAGGCGACGATATCGTCCTTCTTGTGGTCGTGCGCGATCAGCGCAATGCGGGGGCAAGTCATCTGCGTCATCCTGGCCAGTCAGCGAAAGGCCGGGCCGGCGCGGCCCGGCTGGAAACGGGCCCGCGCACGGCAGCGGGGCCGCGCGCGGGGAACGGCAACGGGCAGCCTAGAACGTGCCCGGGAAAGCACCGCCGTCGAGCAGCACGTTCTGGCCGGTCATATAGGCGGCCTGGCGGCTGCACAGGAACGCGCAGGTGGCGCCGAACTCGGCCGGCTCGCCAAAGCGGCGGCTCGGGTTCTGCGCGGCACGGCGCTGCGACACTTCCTCGATCGACAGGCCGGCCTTCTTGGCGCCGCCCTCCATCGTCTTGTACAGGCGGTCGGTATTGAACGGGCCCGGCAGCAGGTTGTTGACCGTCACGCCATGCTGCGCGACTTCGCGCGCCAGGCCGGCGACGAAACCGGTAAGGCCCGAGCGCGCGCCGTTGGACAGGCCAAGCACGTCGATCGGCGCCTTCACCGCGCCGCTGGTGATATTGATGATGCGGCCCCATTTGCGCGCGATCATGCCGTCGACGGTGGCCTTGATCAGCTCGATCGGGGTCAGCATGTTGGCGTCGATCGCGGCCAGCCACGCATCGCGGTCCCAGTCGCGGAAATTGCCGGGGGGCGGGCCGCCGGCGTTGTTGACGAGGATATCGAGATCGCCGAGCTTGGCCGCGGCGTCCAGCGCCAGCTTGCGGCCTTCCGGGGTGGTGATGTCGGTGGCCACGGCCACCACGCGCCGGCCGTGGCGCGCGCGCAGGTCCGCCGCCGCCTTCTCCAGCGCCTCGGCGCCGCGCGCCACGATCACCACGTCCACGCCTTCGGCGGCCAGCGCATCCGCGCAGGCGAAACCGAGACCCTTGCTGGCGCCGCACACCAGCGCATGCTTGCCGCGCAATCCTAGATCCATCTCATCGACTCCTTGTGTCATCGAGGCGGCCATCCGCCTGCTTGTTATCCATGCCCTTCCGGCCTGCCCGCGCCCGGTCTTGCCGACGCGCCGACAGTAAATATATCCCGCCCATGACCAGCGCGCTGCCGGCCAGCTGCACGCCCGTGATCGGCTCGCCCAGCAGCCAGAAGCCGAGGAACAGCGTCGACACCGGGCCGAGCATGCCCGCCTGCGAGGCCATCGGCGCGCCGATGCGCGCCACCGCGATCATCGTGAGCGACACCGGCATCACCGTGCAGAACACCGAATTGACCGCCGACAGCCACAACACCGGTGCCGGCTGCAGCAGATCCGCCAGCGGGCGCCCCAGCACCAGGTACTGCACCACGCAGCAGGCAGTGGAGACGCACATCGCGTATGCCACCAGCCGCAGCGAGCCGATGCGCTGCACCAGCTCGCCCGACAGGATCAGGTAGACCCCGTAGGTCAGCGCGCTGCCCAGCACCAGCGCCGCGCCGAGCCAGACGCGGCTGCCGCTCACGTCGAGATCATGCGCGAAAACCAGCACGATGCCTATATACGCGAACAGCAACGACAGCCATTGCCTGCGGCTGATGCTGCGCTTGAACAGCACGGCGCTGGCCAGCAGCACGAAGGACGGCGTCAGGAACAGGATCAGCCGCTCCAGCCCGGCGGTGATGTATTGCAGGCCGAGGAAATCGAGGAAGCTCGACAGGTAGTAGCCGATGATGCCGAGGAACACGATGCGGCCGCGGTCGGCCCAGGACAACGGCGGCAGGCGACGCGACTGCCACCAGCCGATCGCCATGAACAGCGGCACGGCGAACAGCATGCGCAGGGTGATCACCATGACCGCGTCGATGTCGTAGCGGTACATCAGCTTGGCGACGATGGCCTTGCCGGAAAAAAGGACGGCGCCGATGGCAGCCACGGCAAGGCCGGTGCGCTGCGATGCCGGCTGGGCGGACGACGTGAAACGGGAAAGTGGGGATGCGGACACGAGGGCAAGCTGGATGGACACGCCGCGCGCCGCTGGAGACGGGGCGGACAAGACGCGAGCCATTGTATTCGAAAAGAGGCATGTGCACCGGACGCCGTTTCCTGCGCGGCGCCACCCACCGCCCATTGCCTGCCGGGCCGCCGTTCGCGCGTTGCTGGCAGCGGTCGCCAAACTGCCGTAAGCTCGCCCGTCGGCACGCCCGCGCGTGCCGCGCACAAGAAAAAACAGGAGCACACATGACGGCAGTTTCCCTCTTTGCGGCACCCCTCTCCCCCTCCCTCCCGGTCAAGGCTGCCTCCGGCAAGCGGCTGCTGGCGGCGGCCGCCGCCGCAGCCGCACTCGCAGGCAGCTGGCTGCCCGGC
The DNA here is from genome assembly GCF_056397305.1 of Cupriavidus sp. 05N40. Classification (NCBI taxonomy): domain Bacteria; kingdom Pseudomonadati; phylum Pseudomonadota; class Betaproteobacteria; order Burkholderiales; family Burkholderiaceae; genus Cupriavidus; species Cupriavidus sp. 05N40. Next base: position 13,443 of record NZ_JBFTND010000156.1, on the reverse strand, counting down.
GCCGCCAGCGCGGCGACCGACTATCCCGCCAGGCCGATCCGCTTCATCGTGCCCTACGCCGCCGGCGGCACCACCGACCTGGTGGCGCGCACGGTCGGCCAGAAGATCGGCGAAAAGCTGGGACAGCCGGTGGTGGTGGAGAACCGCCCCGGCGCCGGCGGCAACATCGGCATGGAGGCCGTCGCCAAGGCCGCGCCGGACGGCTACACCATCGGCTTCGGCGCCATCTCCACCAATGCGCTCAACCCGCATATCTACAAGCACGTGCCGTTCGACCCGCGCAAGGACTTCACCGCGGTCAGCCTGCTGGGCACGTCCACCATCGTGCTGGAGGTCAGCAACAACCTGCCGGTGAAGACGGTGGCCGAACTGGTCAGCTATGCCAAGGCGCATCCCGGCCTGACCTACGCCACCGCGGGCACTGGCACGTCGATGCACCTGGCCGGCGCGATGTTCTCGCAGATGACGCAGGCAGGCCTGACCCATGTGCCATACAAGGGCAGCAGCCCGGCCATCAACGATATGCTCGGCGGGCATGTGCAGGTGATGTTCGACAACCTGCCGGCCTCGCTGCCGCACATCCAGGGCGGCAAGCTGCGCGCGCTCGCGGTGGCGGGCAAGACGCGCTCCCCGGCCCTGCCCAATGTGCCGACGCTGGCCGAGGCCGGCCTGGCGGGCTACGCGGTGGAGCCGTGGTTCGGCGTGTACGGCCCGGCCGGCATGCCGGCGCCGGTGGTGCAGGCACTCAATGCCGCGCTGGTCGAGGCGCTCGCCAACGCCGAGGTCAGGGACAAGCTGGTGCAGGCGGGCTTCAACCCGAAGGGCTCGAGCGCGGCCGAGCTGCAGGCGCTGACGATGTCCGAGTACGAGAAGTTCGGCAAGGTGGCCAAGAGCGCCAGCATCTCGGTAGACTGAGCGGCGCGGATGCCGGCCGCCCCGCCCTGCTGCGCCTGCGGCGGGCGGGCGGCCCGCATCCATTACAATCCGGCTGCATCGGGCCTTCGCGCCCTCCAGCCGCCAGCCGCTCCCCGCCATGAAGCAAGATCCCCGTTTCCCCAATCTGTACATCCTCGATCACCCGCTGATCCAGCACAAGCTCTCCCATATGCGCGACAAGGAAACGTCCACGCGCACGTTCCGCGAGCTGCTGCGGGAGATCACGCTGCTGATGGGCTATGAAATCACGCGCAGCCTGCCGCTCACCACGCGCCGCATCGATACGCCGCTGGTCACGCTGGACGCGCCCGTGATCGCCGGGAAGAAACTGACCATCGTGCCCGTGCTGCGCGCAGGCGTTGGCATGAGCGACGGCCTGGTCGAGCTGATTCCGTCGGCGCGCATCGGCCATATCGGCGTGTACCGCGACGACCAGCACCGCCCGGTCGAATACCTGGTGCGCCTGCCGGACGTGGAAGACCGCAGCTTTATCCTGTGTGACCCGATGGTGGCGACGGGCTACTCGGCCGCGCACGCCGTCGACGTGCTCAAGCGCCGCGGCGTGAAAGACGAGGCCATCACCTTCGTCGCGCTGGTGGCGGCGCCGGAAGGCGTGGAAGTCTTCCAAAAGGCACATCCGGGCGTAAGATTGTTCGTCGCCTCGCTGGACAGCCACCTGGATTCGAACGCCTATATCGTGCCGGGCCTGGGCGATGCGGGCGACCGACTGTTCGGCACCAAGAACTGATGCCGGATGCGGGCGACGCCGGGCGGCACAGTCTGCACCCGGCTTGATCCGCCTCAACGCCCGCGGCCAGGGGTCTGCCTAGACTGGGCAGCGGCACATCGCCCGATGTGCCGCGCCAGACCAGGGAGACCCAGATGGAAGCCTTCAAGATCCTGTTCACCACCGACACCGGGCTGATGAGCCTGGGCGTGATCGCCTTCATCATCGGCATGGGGTGGTTCTTCACCCGCCTGTTCCTGCGCAAGATGCGCGAGGACGCCGAGGCAGCGCGCAAGCGCTGACCCCGCCGGGTGGCCGCCGGGCCAATGCCGGGCCGCCGCCTACTTCTTCTTGCCCGAGCCCAGCAGGCTGCCCAGCACGCCACGGATCAGCTCGCGCCCGACCTGCGAGCCCACCGTGCGCGCCGCCGACTTGGCCATCGACTCCAGGATGGAATCGCCGCGGCCGCTCTTGCCGGTCCCCTTGGTCAGCCCCCCGAAGATCTCCCCCGCCTGGTCAAGCCAGCCGCCGCCTTGCGCCGGAGCCGGCGCGGACTGGCCCGCCCCCGGCGTGCCGGTGGCAGGCGTGGGAGCGGGCGCGCCGTTGCCCGCCGGCGCGGGARCCGCGGCGCGGCCCTTGAGCTTCTCGTAGGCCGATTCGCGGTCGATCGCCTGTTCGTAGGTGCCGGCCACCAGCGAGGCCGCCAGCAATTGCTTGCGCTCGTCGTCGCTGATCGGGCCGATGCGGCTGCCGGGCGCCATCACCCAGGCGCGCTGGGTGATGGCGGGAATGCCCTTGGCGTCGAGCAATGACACCAGCGCTTCGCCCACGCCGAGCTCGCCGATCACCTTCTCCACGTCCAGCGCGGGATTGGCGCGCATGGTGGTGGCCGCCACCTTGACCGCCTTCTGGTCGCGCGGGGTGAAGGCGCGCAGCGCGTGCTGCACGCGGTTGCCGAGCTGGCCGAGCACCGTATCGGGAATGTCCACCGGGTTCTGCGTGACGAAGTACACGCCCACGCCCTTGGAGCGAATCAGGCGCACCACCTGCTCGATCTTGTCGAGCAGCGACTTGGGCGCGTCGTTGAACAGCAGGTGGGCCTCGTCGAAGAAGAACACCAGCTTGGGCTTGTCCAGGTCGCCGGCCTCGGGCAGCTTCTCGAACAGCTCGGACAGCAGCCACAGCAGGAAGGTGGCGTAGAGCTTGGGCGAATTGAGCAGCTTGTCGGCCGCCAGGATATTGACCACGCCCTGCCCGTTCTCGGTCTGGATGAAGTCGTCCAGGTTGAGCATGGGCTCACCGAAAAAGGCATCCGCGCCTTGCGATTCCAGCGTCATCAGGCCGCGCTGGATGGCGCCGATCGAGGCCGCCGAGATATTGCCGTACTCGGTGGTGAACTCGCCAGCGTTGTCGCCCACGTACTGCAGCATGGCGCGCAGGTCCTTGGCGTCGAGCAGCAGCAGGCCGTTGGCGTCGGCGATGCGGAACACCAGGTTGAGCACGCCCTGCTGCGTGTCATTGAGCTCCAGCATGCGCGACAACAGCAGCGGGCCCATGTGCGAGACCGTGGCGCGCACCGGGTGGCCCTTCTGCCCGAACACGTCCCACAGCGTGGTGGGGCAGCCGCCCCAGGCCGGCTCGGGCAGGCCGAGGTCGGCCAGGCGCGCCTTGAGCTTGTCCGACAGCTTGCCCGGCTGGGAGATGCCGGTCAGGTCACCTTTGACGTCTGCCAGGAAGACCGGCACGCCCAGGCGCGAGAAACCCTGCGCCAGGCTTTGCAGCGTCACGGTCTTGCCGGTGCCGGTGGCGCCGGTGATCAGGCCATGCCGGTTGCCCATCTCGGGCAGCAGCGCGAGTTCGAGTTCGGCGTTCTTGGCGATGAGGATGGGTTCGGCCATGGTCTCTCTGGTTGGCAGGCAGCGCGGCAACGTCACCGCTTGTCATCCCCCGCGCGTCCGGCGGCTCCCGACATCCGGGTCCGGCGGCGGCAGGGCCGCGTGATAAAATGCTGGGCTGATTATAGCCAGCCCCCGGGCCGGCTCACAGACACACGACACCTTCCGTCCGCGCCGGGCAGCCGCCCCTGGCTGGCCCGGCGCAGGCGGCGCGCGCTGGCCACGGCACGCGCATCAATACGAATTCCGCTTCGGAGAGAATCATGGCCGGTCACTCAAAATGGGCCAATATCAAACACAAGAAGGCCGCCGCTGACGCCAAGCGCGGCAAGGTCTGGACTCGCCTGATCAAGGAAATCACCGTGGCCGCCAAGCTCGGCGGCGGCGATCCCGATTCGAACCCGCGCCTGCGCCTGTCGATGGACAAGGCCATGGACGCGAACATGCCTAAGGACAACATCCAGCGCGCCATCCAGCGCGGCGTGGGTGGCCTCGAAGGCGTGAACTACGAAGAAATCCGCTATGAAGGCTACGGCCTGGCGGGCGCTGYGATCATCGTCGACTGCCTGACCGACAATCGCACCCGCACCGTGGCCGAAGTGCGCCACGCCTTCTCCAAGCAGGGCGGCAACATGGGCACGGAAGGCTCGGTGGCTTTCATGTTCACCCACTGCGGSCAGTTCCTGTTCGCKCCGGGCACGCCCGARGACAAGCTGATGGAYGCCGCGCTSGAAGCGGGCGCCGACGACGTGGTCACCAACGAGGACGGCTCGATCGAGGTGCTGTGCCCGCCCAACGATTTCGGCACGGTCAAGGCCGCGCTGGAAGCGGCCGGCTTCAAGGCCGAACTGGCGGACGTCACCATGAAGCCGCAGAACGAAGTGAGCTTCGCCGGCGACGACGCCGCCAAGATGCAAAAGCTGCTCGACGCCCTGGAAAACCTGGACGACGTGCAGGAAGTGTTCACCAACGCGGTGATCGAGGAATAAGCGGGCGTCCGGCAGGAACCCGTCACACGGCGGCAGCACGGTTCGGTGGATGAACGCGCGCTGCCGCTTTTTCGCATGCGATTTTTTTCTGGCAGTGGATCATGAAAGTATTGGTTGTCGGCTCGGGTGGTCGTGAACACGCGCTGGCCTGGAAACTGGCCCAGTCCCCCAAGGTACAGGTGGTGTACGTGGCGCCGGGCAACGGCGGCACCGCGCTCGACAAGCGTCTGCAGAACGTCCCGCTGACCGATCCGGAAGTGCTGGCGGCCTTCGCCGAGCGCGAAGGCGTCAGCTTCACCGTGGTCGGCCCCGAGGCGCCGCTGGCGGCCGGCATCGTCGACATCTTCCGCGCCAAGGGCCTGCGCATCTTCGGGCCCACGCAGGCCGCCGCGCAACTGGAGTCGTCCAAGGACTTCGCCAAGGCCTTCATGCAGCGCCACGGCATCCCGACCGCCGCCTACCAGACCTTCAACGACGCCGCGGCCGCGCATGCCTACATCGACGCGCAGGGCGCGCCGATCGTGATCAAGGCCGACGGCCTGGCTGCCGGCAAGGGCGTGGTGGTCGCCACCACGCTGGAAGAAGCACACGCCGCCGTCGACATGATGCTGGCCGACAACCGCCTCGGCGACGCCGGCGCGCGCGTGGTCATCGAGCAGTTCCTCGCCGGCGAGGAAGCTAGCTTCATCGTGCTGGTGGACGGCAAGAACGTGCTGGCGCTGGCCACCAGCCAGGACCACAAGCGCCTGCTCGATCACGACGCGGGCCCCAACACGGGCGGCATGGGCGCCTACTCGCCGGCTCCGGTGGTCACGCCCGCGCTGCATGCGCGCGCGCTGCGCGAGATCATCCTGCCGACCGTGCGCGGCATGGAGAAGGACGGCATCACCTATACCGGCTTCCTCTACGCCGGCCTGATGATCGACGCCGACGGCAACCTCAAGACGCTCGAATTCAACTGCCGCATGGGCGACCCGGAAACCCAGCCGATCCTGGCACGCCTGAAGACCGACCTGGTCGACGTGATGGAGCATGCGGTCAGCGGCAGGCTCGACGAGATCGAACTGGACTGGGACCGCCGCACGGCGCTGGGCGTGGTGATGGCCGCGCATGGCTACCCCGATGCGCCGCGCAAGGGCGACGTCATCACCGGCATCCCGCCCGAGGCAGAGGACAGCGTGACCTTCCACGCCGGCACCGCGCTCAAGGACGGCGTGCTGCAGGTCACGGGCGGGCGCGTGCTGTGCGTGGTGGGACTGGCCGATACGGTCAAGGCGGCGCAGCGCGCGGCCTACGCGGCGGTCGAGCAGATCCAGTTCGACGGCATGCAGTACCGCACCGACATCGGCTACCGTGCCCTCAAGCGTTAGTTGAAGGGCGGATAAATCTGCTGCGCGGCCCATGGCGGATCCTGCGGTGCTCGCCGTACCACTTGTACGGTGCTCCCCGGACCGGCCATGGGCCGCTCGCTACGATTTCCCCACCCTTCGACCCGGCCTGGGTTGGCACCAGAAACCCGATTCCGGCCTTTCTGGCGCCAGCCAGTACAATCATGACACCGCCATGACGGCCGGACAGGTGAATGACCTGCCCGGCCGTCGCCGCACCGGCCCACCCGCCCGTACACCATGATCGATTCCCAGGCAGTCCGTGCCTATCTGCTCGGTCTGCAAGACCGTATCACCGACGCCGTCGCCGCCATCGACGGCAAGGCGTTTGCCACCGATGACTGGGAGAARCCGCCCACGGAGCGCCTGCGTGGCAGCGGGCGTACCCGCATCCTGGAAGGCGGCGCCGTGATGGAGCGCGCCGGCGTGGGCTTTTCGCATGTGCGCGGCGACGCGCTGCCGCCTTCGGCCACGGCCAGCCGGCCCGAGCTTGCCGGGCGCGGGTTCGAGGCGCTGGGCGTCTCGCTGGTCTTCCATCCCCGCAATCCCTACGTGCCTACGGTGCACATGAACGTGCGCTGCCTGATGGCGGTGAAGGACGGCGCCGAGCCGGTCTGGTGGTTCGGCGGCGGCATGGACCTGACGCCGTACTACGGCGACACGGGCGATTGCGAGCACTTCCACCGTACCTGCCGCGACGCACTGGCACCTTACGGCCCGGACCTCTATGCGCGCTTCAAGCAATGGTGCGACGAGTACTTCTTCCTCAAGCACCGCGGCGAAGCGCGCGGCATCGGCGGCATCTTCTTCGATGATTTTTCCGCGCTCGGCTTCGAGCGCAGCTTTGCCATGATGCAGTCGGTGGGCGACGCCTTCCTGGATGCCTACCTGCCGATCCTGCAAGCCCGCAAGGACAGCGCCTACGGTGAACGCGAACGGGACTTCCAGGCCTACCGGCGCGGCCGCTACGTGGAGTTCAACCTGGTGTTCGACCGCGGCACGCATTTCGGCCTGCAATCCGGCGGGCGCAGCGAGTCCATCCTGATGTCGATGCCGCCGCAGGCCAGCTGGCGCTACGACTGGCAGCCGGAGCCGGGCAGCGCCGAAGCGGCCCTGTACACCGACTTCCTGCCCGTGCGGGACTGGGCCTGACGGCGAGCGTATGGAACACGAACACGACAAGGCACGACCACGCAACGCCGCCGATGGCGAGCGCCCCTACCGCCTCGGCATCCTCGGCGGCACCTTCGACCCGCCGCATATCGGCCACGTAGCGCTCGCCAGGCTCTGCATCGAACACCTCGAACTGGACGAACTGGTCTGGATCCCGACCGGCCAGTCATGGCAGAAGGGCGACGATGTCACCCCCGCCGCCGACCGGCTGGCGATGACCGAGCTTGCCTCCGCCGCGCTGGCCGACACCCGCGCGCATGTCCACGCCAGCCGCATGGAAGTGGACCGCGCCGGCCCCAGCTATACCGTCGACACCGTGCACGAACTGCGCCAGCACTATGGCCCCCACGCCTCCATGGCATGGCTGATGGGTGCCGACCAGTTGCTGCGCCTGCACACCTGGCACGGCTGGCAGGCGCTGTTCGCGGACGTGCACCTGTGCGTGGCGACACGGCCCGGTTTCGACCTCTCCGGACTCGACGGACCGGTGCGCCAGGAGCTCGCCACGCGCCGGGGGTCCACCCACCTGATACAATCCACGCCCTCCGGCCACATGTGGATCGACCAGACGCTCGCCGTCGACCTCTCCTCCACCGCCCTTCGCCAACGCCTGGCCGCCGGACAGCCGGCAGATGACYAACTGCCGCCCGGCGTGGCACACTACATCGCGAGCCGCGGCCTTTACCGGCCTGCCCAGTCGGATCTGCCCGACCCGGCCCGCCCATAAACCGATCTCAGCTGAACAAGAACGCACCATGGATATTCGCAAACTGCAACGCGCCATCGTCGAAGGCCTCGAAGATGTCAAAGCGCAGGACATCAAGGTGTACGACACCACCCACCTGACCGAACTGTTCGACCGGGTGGTGATCGCCAGCGGGACCTCGAACCGCCAGACCAAGGCGCTGGCCGCCTCGGTGCGCGATACCGTCAAGGGTGCGGGCGGCCATATCATCGCGGTGGAAGGGCTGGAAACGGGCGAATGGGTGCTGGTCGACTGCGGCGACGCCGTGGTCCACATCATGCAGCCGCAGCTGCGCATGTACTACAACCTCGAGGAAATCTGGGGCGACAAGCCGGTGCGCCTGAAGCTGGCCGCCAAGAAGGGCCTGGCCAAGGCCAGCGAGCCGATGGACGACGACGAGGACGACGCCCCCGTGGTGCGCACCGTGCGCCGCGCCAGCGGCCTGCGCCCCGCCCTGGCGCGCCTGCCCGAAGGCATGAAAGAGCCGTCGCCGCCGCTTGGCCACGAAGACACGGACGCCGACGCCATCGCCGTCAACCGCGCGCCGACCGTGCAGAAGCGCCTGACCAGCGCGCTGGGCTCGGCCCCCGCGCGCAAGGCGCCGGCCAAGACCGCGGCACCGCGCAAGACCGCCGCCGGCACCGCACGCAAGACGGCTGCCAAGACCGCCCCCAAGCCGGCCACCAAGACGGCTGCCAAGGCACCGGCGAAGGCGCCTGCGAAGACCGCCGCCGCCAAGGCGCCGGCCGCGCGCAAGCGCACAACCCGCTCGGCCTGAGCCTGGCCGGCACCACCCTGCCATGCAGTTGCTGATCGTGGCCGTCGGCCACAAGATGCCCGGCTGGATCGAGACGGGCTTCGCCGAGTACGCCAAGCGCATGCCGCCGGAGCTGCGCATCGAGCTGCGCGAGATCAAGCCCGAGGCGCGCTCCTCCAGCAATAACGCCACCACCGTGATGCAGCGCGAGGCGGCCCGCATCGAGGCGGCGCTGCCCAGGCAATGCCGCATCGTGGCGCTGGACGAGCGGGGCCGTGATCTCACCACGGTGCAGCTCGCGGGCCARCTGACCGACTGGCAGCGCGAAGGCGGCGACGTGGCCTTCCTGATCGGCGGCGCCGACGGGCTCGACCCGGCCCTCAAGGCGCGCGCGCAAACCCTGCTGCGCTTGTCCAGCCTCACCCTGCCGCACGGCATGGTGCGCGTGCTGCTGGCCGAGCAGCTCTACCGCGCCTGGTCGGTCACGCAGAATCATCCGTATCACCGCGCCTGAGCCGCGGGCGGGGGCCATTCCTGCCGCGGCGCGGCAGGCGGGTACAATGCGGCCCAAGCGGCGCATGGCGACCGCCGGATCTTTCCCCTCAGGACTTCCCGACTGGCCCAGCCGTGACCCACACCTTCCTCTATCTCGCCTCCCAGAGCCCGCGCCGGCGCGAGTTGCTGACCCAGCTCGGGGTTGCCTACGAACTGCTGCTGGCCGACGACGACGAGGACGCCGAAGCGCTCGAAGCCGTGCTGCCCGGCGAAAGCCCGGACGACTACGTGCAGCGCGTCTGCGCGCTCAAGGCCGAAGCCGCGCTGCGCCGCCGCGAGCGGCGCGCCCTGCCCGACGCCCCCATCCTCACTTCCGACACGACGGTATGCCTGGGCGGCGACATCCTCGGCAAGCCCGCCGACGATGCCGACGCCGTGCGCATGCTGGGCGCGCTATCGGGCAGCACCCACCGCGTGCTGACCGCGGTGACGGTGGTCTCCACGCTGGGCCTGCGCCATGCGCTGTCCATCTCCGAGGTCACCTTCCGCGCCATGAGCCAGGCCGAGATCGCGGCCTATGTCGCCAGCGGCGAGCCGGCCGGCAAGGCCGGCGCATACGGCATCCAGGGCCGCGCGGCGGAATTCGTGGCGCAAATCGGCGGCAGCTATTCGGGTATCATGGGCTTGCCCCTGTTCGAGACGGCTGCGCTGCTCCGACAGGCCCAACTGCGGTTCTGAGAACCCGCCACCGACCTTCCGTTATCCCATGGCATGCACGGCCATGGCATCGCCCCCGGAGCGCGTGGCGGCATAGTGCGGACAACCCCCTGGCCGGCCCGCCGGCGACGAGATTCACCCAACATGACTGAAGATATCCTCGTCAACATCACACCRCAGGAAACGCGCGTGGCCATCGTGCAGCAGGCCGCCGTGCAGGAACTCCATGTCGAGCGCACGCTGTCGCGCGGGCTGGTCGGCAACATCTATCTTGGCAAGGTCGTGCGCGTGCTGCCCGGCATGCAGTCCGCCTTCATCGATATCGGCCTCGAGCGCGYGGCCTTTCTCCACGTTGCCGACATCTGGCACCCGCGCGACCCGGAGAAAAACGGCAACGCCGCGCCGCTGGCGATCGAGAAGACGCTCTACGAAGGCCAGGCGCTGATGGTGCAGGTGATCAAGGACCCGATCGGCACCAAGGGCGCGCGCCTGTCGACCCAGGTCAGCATCGCCGGGCGCACCCTGGTCTACCTGCCGCAGGACCCGCACATCGGCATCTCTCAGCGCATCGAAGGCGAGGTCGACCGCGAAGCCCTGCGCGCGCGCGTGCAGAGCCTGGTGCCGGCCGACGAGCGCGGCGGCTTTATCGTGCGCACCATCGCCGAGGAATCGAGCAACGAAGAACTCGGCAACGACATCGCCTACCTGCGCAAGATCTGGGCCTCGATCCGCCAGAACGCCACCACCCTGCCCGCGCCCAGCCTGCTCTACCAGGACCTGAACCTGGCCCAGCGCGTGCTGCGCGATTTCGTCAGCGACGCCACCAACGCGATCCAGGTGGACTCGCGCGAGAATTACCAGAAGCTGGTCGAGTTCGCCCAGGAATACACGCCGGCGGTGCTGTCGCGCCTGACCCACTACACCGGCGAGCGCCCCGTCTTCGATCTCTTCAACATCGACGCCGAGATCGAGAAGGCGCTGTCGCGCCGCGTCGACCTCAAGTCCGGCGGCTACCTGATGATCGACCAGACGGAGGCCATGACCACCATCGACGTCAACACCGGGGGCTATGTCGGCGCGCGCAATTTCGACGACACCATCTTCAAGACCAACCTGGAGGCGGCGCATACCATCGCGCGCCAGTTGCGGCTGCGCAACCTTGGCGGGATCATCATCATCGATTTCATCGACATGGAGAACGGCGAGCACCGCGACGCCGTGCTGTCCGAGCTCAAGCGCGCGCTCTCGCGCGACCGCACCCGCATCACCGTCAACAGCTTCTCGCAGCTCGGCCTGGTGGAGATGACCCGCAAGCGCACCCGCGAATCGCTGGCGCACGTGCTGTGCGAGCAATGCCCGGTGTGCCAGGGCAAGGGCCAGGTCAAGACGCCGCGCACCGTGTGCTACGACATCCTGCGCGAGATCATGCGCGAATCGCGCCAGTTCAATCCGCGCGAGTTCCGCATCCTGGGCTCGCAGCATGTGATCGACCTGTTCCTCGAAGAGGAAAGCCAGCACCTGGCCATGCTCGGCRACTTCATCGGCAAGCCGATCTCGCTGCAGGTGGAATCGACCTTCCACCAGGAACAGTACGACATCATCCTGATGTAGTCCGAGGCGGCGCGGGCCACGCCGCCCGCTTCCGCCTTGCGCGGCCTTACTCCGCCTTCTCCCGCAGGAACCCCCGGATCAGCCGCGCCAGTTCCTCTTCCAGCTCTGGCCGTCCGAGCATGGTTTCGTCCACGGCGAGCGCGCTGCGAATCACACCGATCACGGCCTGCGTCAGCACAAAGGCGGCCATGGGCCGCAGTACCACGGCGCGATTCTGCGCATCCACCAACCGGCCCGAACTCAGCCATTGCGCGACCTGCGCCGCGGAATTGTCCAGCGCCGGCTGGGCACGCGAGGCCAGCGCCACTTCCACCAGGATCTTGCGAACGCGGTAACGGCCGCCGAAAGCGCCCAGGAGCGCGCGCACGAGCAATCTGGCGCGCTCGCGGGGATCGGCAGCGCCCGGCGTGCTCAGGAGCTCATCGAGGCGGCCAAGCACGCGTTCGATCTCGCGGCGGCCCAGCGCCTGCATCACCTCCTGCTTGTTCGAGAAATRCTGGTAGAGCGTGCCGATGCTGATGCCGGCGACCTCGGCGATGCGATTGGTGCTGAGTGCCTCCAGCCCCTCTTTCTCCAGCAGGCGGATGGTAGACTCGAATATGAGTTCGATCTTCTCGCGGGAGCGAGCCTGGATCGGCCGTCGGCGGCCGGCACCGTTGCGCTGCAGGGGTTGCGACTCCATGGGGCGTGCTCCGGAACGCGAGTAAGCAAACCTGATACTAGCTCATATAATCGTCTGCATCCTATTGCAAGGCAGCGCCAGGAAGCTCGCATGACCCGTCTTGAGTTGATCCAGCTCTATGCCCTGCCGGTCGTGGTCGGCGCATCGCTGGTGGAAGCCCTGGTGCTGCACTGGCGCAAGCCGGGCACCTTCGACTGGCACGAAGCATGGCTGTCGCTGGTGGATCTGGCCGGGCGCAAGATCCTGTTCCTGCTGCCCCTGTCGCTGGCGGCGCCGGTGTTCGCGCTCGCCTGGCAGCACCGCTTGCAGACCATCGCCATGGATAGCTGGATGCTCGCCGCCGGCTTGTTCGTCGGCCAGGAGTTCTGTTACTACTGGTATCACCGCGCGGCGCACCGCGTGCGCTTCTTCTGGGCCACCCACGCGGTCCATCACTCGCCCAACCAGCTCACGCTGTCCACGGCCTACCGCCTCGGCTGGACCGGCAAGCTCGCCGGCAATACGCTGTTCTTCACGCCGCTGGTATGGCTTGGCTTCAGCCCGGAAGTGGTGCTCACCACGTTGTCGCTGAACCTGCTGTACCAGTTCTGGATTCACGCGACCTGGATTCCGAAGCTGGGCTGGCTGGAATATGTCCTGAACACGCCGTCGGCGCACCGCGTCCACCATGCGTCGAACGTCGAGTACCTCGATGCCAATTTTGGCGGCGTGCTGATCGTGTTCGACCGACTGTTCGGCACCTATATCGCCGAGCGCGACGAGCTGCCGTGCCGCTATGGGCTGGTCACGCCGATGCGCTCGCGCAATCCGCTGCGGGTCGAGTTCCAGCAGTGGCTCGACCTGGGGCGCGATCTCGCGCAGGCAAACGGTTTGCGCGCGCTGCTGGGCTATCTCCTCATGCCGCCGGGATGGCGCCCGGACGGCCAGGGCCACACGACCGAGGCGCTGCGGCGCAACGCCGCCACGCTCGGCGACCTGGCGCCCGACGGCAACGCGCGCATGCCCAAGGAAGCAGGCGGCTGAACCGTGTCCATCTCTGCGCCGGCGGCGGCATCTGATGCCTGCCGCACCGTGCTCCCGCGCTTTCCCTCGCCTTCCTTTCGCCATCCTCTATAAATACAGGTAGAGGTACGCGCGGCCAGCCAACCGGCCGCACGGGCACCGGGCGCAAGGAGTAGCCATGAAGAACACGCGCTTGCCCGCGTGGCTGTCAGTCGCCGCATTGACGGCCTGCACCGTGACGCTGCCGCCGCCCTCGCCGCCCGCCGCGCGCGCACCGGAGCCGCGCCCCGCGGCACCCAGCGCCGTGCGCGAGCGCGCCACGCCAA